>NZ_JAJDMJ010000004.1:0-146966 GCF_020593585.1 Blautia sp. DFI.6.71 | reverse complement strand
AAGACGTTTCTTGGAGATGCTGCGTTTGATGCCATTAACATTTACAAATCCCTCTTTGAAGAAATTGGCTTTCAAAAAGCTTTTATCCCTTTAAAAACAAAGCTTTCTGTGGAAGGAACCGACTATACTGTCAATGAAAACGGTATTCCCTGCTGTCCTCACGATCCATCACTTCCGATGCGGCGTGAAGGAAGCAGATCCCATTTGCGGAGCAAACTTCCTACCATGAAGTTTGTATGTCCAAAAATGAAATGGGAATACAATCCTGCCGACAAGTCAAAACATCGCGTATGTCATTGTGACAATCCATGTACATCTTCTTCCTGCGGACGAATGATCTACATTTATCCTGAAAAGAACCTTCGTGCCTATCCTGGTGTAGAACGCGGCTCACAGGAATGGGAGGATACTTACAAGATCCGTGTAAATGTTGAAAAGTCAATCAACCATTTCAAAGATAGTTTCTGCATTGCAGATCGTAAAACACAGAATGAGAAAACACTTCATGCTGATTTACTGCTTGCAGGAATTACCCAGCTTGTTACTGTGCTTGTCGCTGATAAGATTCATCAATACCAATACATCCGGAGTTTGAAGCCTTTGATTGCCTGATTATTAATATGCATACAATCTTTTCTTCGCAGTTTATCTGGGAAGTCTTTTAGTCATGTTCAAATTTAGAAGTACCTATTTTTCATCTTAAGAATCCTGCGTTGCAAGATTCTTACCGCTTTTTAGTTAGGATTGCGAACTTGTTTCGCAATTACCTAAAAAGCTTGAACCGGAAAGGAGGTATCAAGTTGGCATTCGATTATAACAAGCTACGAGGAAGAATCGTGGAGATTTTTAACACTCAGTCGAACTTCGCAAGTGCAATGGGATGGTCGGAGCGCATATTGTCACCAAAGATGAATGGAATGTGTTCATGGAAGCAGATAGATATTTGTAAAGCAATACAGTTGTTGAAACTTACTATTGAGGACATTCCGATCGTATGTACTCGGGTAGGTCACTACTCTGTACTTACAGGATAAGAGCATATGAGAGGAGAGTCAACGAAAGTCGTTCGACAAACTGCTTAAATTTGTATAAACAGTAACTCATACATATCATTTCCCATACCATAAAGAAGAGGTGAGGAAGATGTCAGAATTAAAACTGGTAACAAGAAATATCCGTATTAATGGAATTCAGCATAAAGCCAGTGATATGTCAGAAGAAGAAATCAAATGCCTGCTCATCCAGAGACAGGATATAATTCTTCTGAATATGAATTACGAAAGAAAAGCCGCCGGTTAAGGCGGAGAAAGGAGGAACATATTAAGGTTGCGAATCATAGAATAGAAGACCTGGAAAGAAAAGGAGAATGATTATGGAACAGATCACAAACTATGTAAAACCGGAACTCATCGTAGTAGCTATTGCCTTATATTTCGTAGGAATGGCACTCAAACAGGCACAGGCAGTAAAGGATAAGTACATCCCGCTTATCCTTGGCGGAATCAGCATTGCAATCTGCGCGATCTATGTGTTTGCCACCTGCACCTGCGGTACCGGACAGGATATTGCAATGGCAATTTTTACAGCGATTACACAGGGAATACTGATTGCTGGTCTTTCTACATACGTGAACCAGATTGTAAAACAGGCAAATAAAGACGAATAAGGGATGAGAAACCATCCCTTTTCTCTCTATGAAAGGAGACGGACATGGAAATAAGAGGAATTGATGTATCTGCCTGGCAAGGGAAAATTGACTGGAAAACAGTTGCTGATTACAGCATGGGGTTCGCAATCCTGCGGATTACAGAAGCGGGAAACGTGATAGATAGCTACTTTGAGCAGAACTTCTCTGAATGCCGGAAATACAATATCCCGGTTGGGGCATATAAGTATTCTTATGCCATGACAGTTGCGGAGATACAGAGCGAAGCCAGAAAAGTAGTGGAAGTTTTGAACGGGCGAAAACTGCAGTATCCGGTCTGGCTGGATCTGGAATGGAATAATCAGAGAAGCCTCGGAGCTGAACAGATCCATAAATTGGCAGAAGCATTCGAAAAGATTATCACGGCAGCGGGATATAAATTTGGTATTTATTGCAATGTGGATTGGTACCTGAATGTAATTTGTAGCCATCTGAAAAAATACGATTTCTGGATTGCACGTTATCCGGCATCAGATAACGGTACTTTACAGGAACGACTCCGGCCGGACTTTGGTGTGGGCTGGCAGTATTCCAGTAAAGCAAAGATACCTGGCATCAGCGGAACTGTAGATAGAAATATATTTTACAAAGATTATAACGAAGCAAAAGATATAAAAAAGGAAAACACAGTCATGACAAAGAGTGAAGCTATCAACGTAGTTCTGGGAATTGCAGAAGAAGAGATCGGGTACCTGGAAAAGAAAAATAACAGTAAGCTTGACAGCAAGACTGGAAATGCCGGATCAGCAAACTATACAAAATATTGGAGAGATATAAAACCATCCTATCAGGGGCAGCCCTGGTGCGCAGCGTTTATCTCCTGGTGTTTCATGAAAGCTTTTGGTCTGGATAATGCAAAGAAACTCTTAAAACACTGGCCGTATGTATACTGCCCAACCTTAGGCGTCTTATTTGTAAAAAATGCCAATCCAAAAGTTGGAGATATTGTTATCTTTAAACATGGCGGTACCTTTACCCATACCGGCTTTGTAACAAAAGTAGCCGGAGACAGGTTCTGGACGATTGAGGGAAATACTTCCGGAGCATCCGGTATCGTGGCAAATGGTGGCGGGGTGTGCCAGAAGAGCTATTACAACAGTAATCTTCCGGGGACAAAATTTTGTACACCGGACTATTCAATTGTTTTATCTGCAGATAAAGATGAAACAGACAAGACAACAAACCCAGAAGGAGGCAGCTACATGTTTAACCCAGAGACAGTAAAAGCAGGAGACAAAAATACATCTGTGCTTCTCTTACAGGAAATATTAAGAGCCAGAGGCTTTAAAGGCAAAAACGGCAAAGCCCTGAAACTTACATGGACAGCAGATGCAAACACGATTTACGCTCTGAAAGCTTATCAGGAATCCAGAAAAGAAGTTCTGGAAGTGGATGGTATTTGCGGATCTGCTACTTGGAAAGACTTAATTGCGATTTAAAGTAAATATAAATAAAAAAAGAGTATGGGTACAATGAGTACCCTTACCCCATAAGATATTGTATCAGCTTCATTACTTCTTATATATTATAGGGTATTACACTATGGGCCACCGTACTGGCTCATGATATACTGTGCAATTTTTGCATTGGGTTGTGTGATATTGATCGGATATTGAAGCCTTTTTTCATAATTCCACATAAATTATCTGCACGCTCCTTCCTTTTCCCATGGGAATGGCTGTTCCATCCATTTCCAGATGGATTCTCCGGTCTGATCTGTAATGTCAATAATCAGGGGACCATATGCTTCGGCGTATTCTTTTAATAGCTTTTTTCGTTCCTGCACAAGTTCGTGACAGTAAGTCAGAGCCTTTTCATCACAGGGATGTGTGTCAAGGTACAGAGTCATATCATTGACTGCGAAACTGACCTGATCAATACGGTTTAATAACTGTTTTTGGGAGCAATCTGTTTTCATCTTCGAATACCTCTCTTTCCACAAAATGGTTTGCATAACTGTGGGAAAATGGTTCCTGCATTTAATGCATACTGCAGTGGGAAATTCTCTGTAAACTTCTGGTAGGGAACATATGCCATTGCAGGTTCCAGATACTGAAGATGCGAAAACATTTCATGTTTTTTTCCTTTGACACCCGGTATAGTACAGCTACAGTCTGTCGTGTTTCTGACAGAGCATTCGGAACTGTTCATATTTCTATTTGAAGGCTGAGGCATATTCATACCGCAGGTACGGTTATAAGGGCGGTTGCCGGAACATCCCATCCGATAATTTTCCATATATAATTCCCTTCTCTGAAAACTGTTTACATTATATTTTATGTCATGCTCATAAAACCGTGCTCATACAAGTCGAAATTTCATTGCCATAGTGAAGATTCGTTACTGTTCACATACCACTATCCCGCGAGGTGTTTTGGCATGAATATGCCAAAATCCCGAGACATACAAGCCAAAATTCCATTGCCGCAGGCAATCTGGAATGAATTTTGGCTAAGTTACTGTGAACGGAGTGAACAGTAACGAAGATTCATATCGTCTGACAGACAGATTTCTTTTTGCTTTCGAATATGTTATTATATATAGGAAATATTTGCTGCCTGCTAAGTGTCAGCATCCAAAGAAAGTCGGGAGGTACATAAAGATGAAACTTACAATATTGGGAACCGGAAATGCAAAGGTGACGAAATGCTATAACACCTGTTTTGTGCTAAATAAAGATAAAGAATATTTTATGATAGACGGAGGTGGCGGAAATACAATTCTGAAGCAGCTGGAGGACGCAGGAATCAGCTGGAAAGAAATCAGCACTATATTTGTGACACATAAACACATCGATCATCTGCTTGGAATCCTCTGGATGCTTCGTATGTATTGTCAGGGAATGGCAAGAGGACAGTTTGGCGGTGAAGTGACTATCTATGGACATGATGAAGTGATCAGCCTGCTGAAACAGATGGCAGAGATGCTTCTCACGCCAAAGGAAACGAAATTTATCGGAGACAAAGTCCATCTGGAAGAAGTAAAGGACGGAGAAGATAGAACGATTCTGGGACACAGGGTGACATTTTTTGATATTCTGTCTACAAAGGCAAAACAGTTTGGGTTCTGCATGGAGTATGCAGAGGGAAAGAAGCTGACCTGTTGTGGAGATGAGCCATATAATGAATGTGAACAGAAATATGCCAAAAACAGCACATGGCTTCTTCATGAAGCATTCTGTCTGTTCTCTCAGGCAGATAAATTCAAACCATATGAGAAACATCATTCTACTGTAAAGGATGCCTGTGAGCTGGCACAGAAACTGGAAGCAGAGAATCTGATTCTGTATCATACAGAGGATAAAAATATTTCCAGACGAAAGGAGCTCTACACAGAAGAAGGCAGACAGTATTATAAAGGAAATCTCTGGATTCCTGATGATCTGGAAATCTACAAATTATAAAAAGACAAACCTCCGGAGGCTTGCCTTTTTTACAGCAATCTTTTTAAATGTATCATTTATGAGGGTTGCATAGTGATTATGCTGTATGGTCCACATGTGTTTTGGTGTCGGAAGACAAAACTTCACATGTAGTATGATCCTGTGAAAAAGTTTCCATAATTCCTGAAATAGTCCTGTGCAGATAAGGACGGTACTCAGCCAGAGACACAGGCTGCTGATACAGAATGCAGCTGTAGCAGGTGGAACCTACCAGCTCAATGATCGTAAAGAGCATCAGTTCCGGATTTTTATAATGTAGTCCGCTTTGAGCAAGCATATCCAGATAGGACTGATAAAAATTATATTCGTCGTCAGGCATTTTTTCCTCAAAAGCACCCTTGAAGACACCCCAGGCAAGATTTTTTGAAATAAACAGCAGGAGAGTACGGTCTTTATTCAACTCAGTAAGAATGTAATCTATAATAAAATGTACCTGCCTGTCAAATTCGCTGATATGTGCATTCTGCACAGCCTCATGGGCCCGGAAAAACAATTCTCCGGTCTTGTGGGAAACCAGTTTATTCCGGATATCATATTTATCCTTAAAATAGAGGTAAAAAGTCCCCTTGGCAACCCCGGCCTGATCTACAATATCTGAAATTGTAGTTTTGGTAAGTCCCTTCGTCGTAAAAAGTTCAAAGGCAGTGTTGAAAAGAGCATCTTTTTTCTTCTTTTTATTCAGCTCCAGTTTTCCCATTTCAGATTCATTCCTTCCTCTACTGTATACATAACATTTTAACCGAATCAGGTAAGTCCCGCTGCGGAGTTTGCGAAAAGCAATAAGCGTCTTACTGTTCACAGCAACATAAGCTTACTTTGTAATTATATTGTGATCATATATAATTACTATTTTAAACAAAAATGACTGAAAGTCAATATTACATTTTTGTTCTGGAAAAATTTAGACAAATTGTGAAGAATGATTATTGACTGAAAGTCATTTTTGTTATATAACATTCCATGAAATAAAAAATGACTGTTAGTCATAGAATGATCAAACAGTATCAATAATAAAGAAAGAAGAGGAGAAAAAGATGATTAAGGTAGGAAAGTGGATTGCAAAACACAAGATACTGATCATTATCATCGGAATTGCATTGCTGATCCCTTCATATCTCGGTATGGCGGCGACCAGAATCAACTACGATGTACTGAGTTATCTGCCGGATACCCTTGAGACAGTTGATGGACAGGACATTATGGTAGATCAGTTTGGGATGGGAGCCTTTTCCATGATAGTGGTGGAGGATATGGAACTGAAGGATGTAGCTGCTCTGAAAGAGAAAATCGAAGCAGTTGATCACGTGAAAAAAGTACTGTGGTATGACAGTGTCCTGGATGTTTCCGTTCCTGTAGAAATGCTTCCGAAGGATTTGAGAGAGGCATTTTTTAACGGAGATGCAACTATGATGATCGCGTTGTTTGATAATACAACATCATCAGAAACTTCCATGGAAGCTGTGACGCAGATTCGTAAGATTACTTCAAAGAATTGTTTTGTCAGTGGAATGACAGGCATTGTTACTGATATCAAACAGATCGCACTTAAGGAAATGCCGATTTACGTTGTGATTGCTTCCTGCCTTTCTCTGATAGTGTTGCTCCTTGCAATGGATTCTCTGGTAGTTCCGGTTTTGTTTTTGCTCTGCATTGGTGTTGCAGTCTTGTATAATCTTGGAAGTAATATTTTTCTTGGTCAGATTTCATACATCACTCAGGCACTGACAGCAGTCCTGCAGCTTGGTGTTACCATGGATTATTCCATTTTCCTGCTGAACAGTTATGAGGAGAATAAGAAGCGGTTTGAGGGTGATAAAGAGAGGGCTATGGCACATGCCATCAATGCAACCTTCAAATCTGTAATCGGAAGTTCTATTACAACAGTAGCCGGATTTATCGCACTTTGCTTTATGACCTTCTCACTTGGACGTGATATGGGTATCGTAATGGCCAAGGGAGTTGTTATCGGTGTTCTGTGTTGTGTTACTTTGCTCCCTGCTCTGGTGCTTACTTTTGACGGAGCCATTGAAAAAACAACACATAAGCCGCTGCTTCCAAGCTTTGATAAGGCATCTGCTTTTATTACAAAGCATTATAAAGTATGGCTGATCATTTTTCTGGTAATGCTTTTCCCGGCAATTCATGGAAATAACAATCTGAAGAATTACTACAATATTGACAAGTCACTTCCTTCCACGCTGGACAGTAATGTGGCAAATGCCAAACTTCAGGAAACCTTTGATATGAATAATGTTCATATGGTGTTATTAAAGAAAGGTCTGACATCAAAAGAAAAAACAGAAATGCTTGACCAGATCAAGGATGTTGATGGTGTAAAATGGGCACTTGGAATGGACTCTTTCGTAGGTGCGGCATTCCCGGATACCATGATCCCAAGTAATCTGAAGAAGATGCTGGAAAGCGATGAGTACGAGATGGAATTTATCTGCTCCAAATATAAAACAGCCACAGACGAGGTAAACAATCAGATTGATGAGATCCAGAAGATTGTAAAAGGATACAGTCCGGAATCTATGGTAATCGGAGAAGCACCTCTGACCAAGGATCTTCAGGATGTTACGGATGTGGATTTAAAGACTGTAAATACTATCTCTATCCTGGCAATTTTCATTATTATCATGGTTGTGTTTAAATCCATTTCGCTTCCGTTTATTCTGGTTGCAGTTATTGAGTTTGCGATTTTTGTCAATATGTCCGTTCCTTATTATCAGGGAAAGGAAGTGGTGTTCGTAGCAAGCATTGTTATCGGTTGTATCCAGCTGGGAGCTACTGTTGACTATGCAATCCTTATGACCAGCAGATACCAGAAAGAACGTGGTCTTGGAAAGAGTAAGAAAGAATCCATTGCCATCGCACATAAAACTTCCATGAAGTCAATTGTGATTAGTGGCTGCAGCTTCTTTGCGGCAACTTTCGGAGTTGGTCTTTATACACAGGTAGATATGATTGGAAGTATCACAAACCTGCTTTCACGTGGAGCTGTGATCAGTACACTGGTGGTATTGTTTATACTTCCGGCTATGTTTATGATATTTGATTCTCTCATCTGCCACACATCTATTGGATTTGCCAAGAAGAAACCGGCAAAAGAGAAGAAACAGTGATTCAGGATTTTTAAAAAGAAGCTTATTGTAAAGAGATAGAATAAAGGAGTAAGTTATTATGAACAGAAACAGAAAGAAAGCAGCTGCAGCAACGCTTGCAGCAGGAATGGCTGTAGTTCTCGGAGCAGGTACTGTAATGGCAGCTGCTTCAACAGGTGATAATGGATTGCAGAAAGAAGAAACCGTTTATGTAAATACAACTGCCGGAGGAGAAGTAACGGATGTCACAGTATCTGACTGGCTGAAAAATTCCGGAGACAGTTCCAATTCTGAGGTGAAAGATGCCTCTGATCTTCAGGATATAAAAAACGTAAAAGGTGATGAAACATTTACTCAGAACGGAAATGATCTGACCTGGAGTACTGATGGAAAGGATATTTATTATCAGGGAAAGACAGAGAAAAATCTCCCGGTTTCCGTAGGAATTAAATATTATATGGATGGAACTGAGGTTTCTCCGGAAGCTCTGGCAGGAAAGACAGGACATCTGAAAATGGAAGTGACATATGCAAATACTTCTAAAACAACCAAAACAGTGAATGGCAAAAAGACTGATATTTATTCACCCTTTGTTATGGTGACAGGAATGATCCTTTCTACAGATAATTTCTCCAATATTACAGTAGATAACGGTAAGGTTATTTCTGACGGAAGCAGAAATGTTGTTGTCGGTTTTGGTATGCCGGGAATGAAAGAAAGTCTGGATATGTCTTCTGATATTGCAGATGAAGTGAATATCCCTGAAGGATTTACAGTGGAAGCAGATGTTACAGACTGTGAGATGAATTCTACATTTACCGTAGCACTTACAGATATTTTCAAAGATATTGATCTGGATGATGTGGATGGACTGGATGAGCTGAAGGATTCAATGAAAGATCTGACGGATGCAGCAGTAAAACTGGTAGACGGAACCAAAGATCTTTATGATGGAACTAATAAACTCAATGACAAATATAAAGAATTTTATGATGGAATCGGAACTCTGAAAAGTGGTGTCAGTGATCTGAATGACGGAGCAAAAGAACTGGATGACGGAGCAAAGGAATTAAGCAGCGGAGCACAGACACTGAATACAGGGGCACAGACTTTAAACAGTGGTGTTTCCTCTTATACAGCAGGGGCAGACACACTTTCAGATGGAATCAAACAATATACAGCAGGAGTAGATACGCTGGACAGCAAGATGGCGGACTATGAGGCAGGGATGAAATCTCTTTCCGATGGTGTAAATGCATATGTTGCAGGCGGCAATCAGCTTGCAGGCGGTGTGCAGAGCTATGTAACAGGAACAACTACTCTGACAGACGGAATGCAGCAGTATATTGCAGGAGTTAATCAGCTTGCAGGCGGTGTGGGTCAGTATGCTGGTGGTATCAAGAGCTTAGTGAATGGAATTGGTCAGGTTGTTCCGGGAATTGATACTGCTGTAAATGGAATCCAGACTGCTGTAGAAAAAATGACAGCTCTTTCATCTAAAATCGATGCAAATCAGATTGCTAATTTCAGTGACAGCATGACGGCTTATACAACAGGCGTTTCTGATTACACTTCTGCAGTTGGCCAGTATATTGAAAGTGTAGAACAGCTTGCATCAGGACTGAGCCAGCTTGAGAGCTCACTTGAAAACATGGGAGCTTCCACAGCTTCAGAAATAGAAGAAAGTGCAAATGCAATGTCCGGACAGTTAAATGACAGTGCTGAAACCATGAACAGTCAGGCAGATGCAATTGAATCCTGGATCAGTGATTCCGCAGAGGCTTCTGTAGATGCATCTTCTGTAGATGCAGGAGTTGCAGCAGTCAGCAGTCAGCTAGAAGCAGCAGAATCTGCTTTGTATAATATTGATACCAGCAATATGGATGATGAAACAGCAGCTGCTGTAGAAGCTGCGATTGATGGTGCGTTAGGTTCTATTCAGGCAGCTGAGGACAGTGCATCTAATATTGATACATCCACAATTACAGCCTCCGCACCTGATACGTCAGCATTACAGTCAGCAGCAGACGCTTTAAGGGCATCTGCGTCCAGTGCAGAATCAACAGCAGATGCACAGGAAGAGGCAGTCAACAGCAGTATTGAACAGATGAAACAGCAATTACAGGCATTAACTCAGGGAATGAAGACAGTGCAGGAAACTGTATCACAGTTAAATGCAGGTGCAAAAGAGCTTACTTCTAATGATGGCACATTAAAAGCAAGTGGAACCCAGCTTGCTCAGTCAGGAACCCAGATTGCTACAGTAGTAAATCAGATGAGTACATTATTTACCGGACTTGGACAGCAGCTTCCGGAAATGCTGCAGGGAATCGATCAGCTGAAAGCAGGCTCTGATCAGCTGACTACTGCAAATAAATCTCTCCAGAGTGGATATGAAAGCCTTGCAAAAGCAAGCACAGAACAGATGATTTCCGGCGCAGATACACTGCTTAGTTCCGGAAAGACACTGACAGATGGAATTGCACAGCTTCAGGGCGAAAATAATGTTAATGCACAGACACTGTTAAAAGGAGCCAAGACTCTTAAGAGCGCAAGAAAGAGCCTGACCAGTGGTATGTCTCAGATCAATTCTGCAACAGGTCAGATTACAAGTGGCGTGGAAACGCTGGCATCTAACAGTGGAACACTGTACAGCGGAGCAGATCAGCTTTCTTCGAACAGTTCTACATTAAACAGCGGAGCATCTAAGCTTGCATCAGGAACCCAGACACTTGTATCCGGAGCACAGACCCTTGCATCAGGAACAGGCAGCCTTGTATCCGGCACTCAGACGTTAATGGATGGTGCAGATAAGCTTTCTGATGGCAGTGATCAGCTTAAAGATGGTATCAGCGATCTGAATGACGGAGCAAAAGAACTGAACAAAGGACAGAAGAAATTCTATAAAGAAGGTATTAAGAAACTGGATGATACAGTAAACGGAGATCTTCAGGATATTCTTGACAGATTTGAGGTAATCCAGTCTGACGATGTAATGTACACAACATTCACAGACAGATCCGGCGATATGGACGGAAATGTTAAATTTATTTTCGAATCTGACCCGATTGAAATCAGTGATGATGAGAAATAGATATCATAAACCTGAGACATACAGAATAAGGGAAAGATGAACAGAATTTATGCTAATCGCATAAATTCGCGCAGTATGTCTCGGGTTTTCTGTGACCTTCGCTCACAAAAACACCTCGCGGGATATTACCAGTGAATAGTAACTAAAATGGGGCAGATGCAATCAGGCAACTGCCCCATTGCTTATGAAAAAGCTTTCTGTTATAATAAAAAAGTCAGATGGGAATTTTAGAAAACAAGAAAGCATCAGGTGATTAAATGGAAAATACAAAATCACAAAAAAAGTCGTATTCAACAGCATCTTCCAAGAGCAGGGCGCGTCGAAAAACAAAAACAGATTATTATGATTACAGTCTGGTAGCAGTTATTGTACTGCTGACCTGTTTTGGGCTTATCATGCTGTACAGTACAAGCTCCTATATGGCTCAGATAAATTACGGAAGCGACATGTATTTTTTTAAAAAACAGGCCATCATCAGCGTGGCATGTATTATCATGGCACTGATCATTTCCAGGCTCAATTATCGGATACTGAACCGTTTTAGCACAGCTTTGTATGTAGCGGCACTGGTGTTGATGGCACTGGTAAAAACACCGCTGGGGCAGTCTTCTCATGGTGCCCAGAGATGGCTGAATCTTGGACCGGTTCAGTTCCAGCCGGCAGAGCTTGCCAAGATAGCAGTTATTGTCTGCCTTCCATATATGATCGGGCATATGGGAAAGAAAGTCCGTACCTTAAAGGGCTGTATGGTTCTTGCTGTTGTGGGAGGCGGACTGGCACTGGCTGCATATGTATTTACGGACAATCTGAGTACAGCAATTATTATTTTCTGTATTACTGCAGGACTGATTTTTGTGGCTCACCCGGATATTAAGATTTTTATTATTATTGCAGGTGTTGTTATTGCGCTGGCAGTGATCGGAGTCATTTTTCTGAATGCAACAGTGAGTGTTGATGGAAGTGGAAGCTTTCGTCTGAGACGAATCATGGTATGGCTTCATCCGGAAGAATATGCGGACAGTTGGGGGTATCAGACAATTCAGGCATTGTATGCGATTGGCTCGGGAGGATTTTTTGGCAGAGGACTTGGAAACAGTATTCAGAAGCTGGGAAGTGTACCTGAGGCACAGAATGACATGATTTTTTCAATTATCTGTGAAGAACTGGGGATTTTTGGAGGTCTTATCGTGCTGATGCTTTATGCATATCTGTTATACAGGCTGTTTGTTATTGCACAGAATGCACCGGATATGTTTGGCTCACTTATGGTCAGTGGGATTTTTATTCACATAGCATTGCAGGTTATTCTTAATATTGCGGTTGTTGTAAACCTTATGCCGAATACAGGTGTCACTCTTCCGTTTATCAGTTATGGAGGTACGTCGATCGTATTCCTTATGGCAGAGATGGGACTTGCGCTGAGTGTGGCAAGGCAGATTAAATTTGAGGAATAAAAAATGTAATAAAATAGTGCTTGACAAACAGGAGGGAAGAATATATACTTTGAACATCAAAGTAATCAATCCCGATAAAACCAAATCTGAATAAATGAGACGTATTTACTGGTCTGACGGATGATAAGGTTGAAAACAAGAAAAAGCAGAATCATCATCTGCTTAACAAAAATAATAAAAAACAAGTGATAACCGGAGCAGGAAAAGAGAAGCATTCCGGGGCTTGAATTAAAGGAGAAGAGAAAATTATGTTAGAAAAAATGAGTGAAATGATCGCAGAGCAGTTAAATTGTGATGCAGCAGGAATTACTGCTGAAACTTCTTTCAAGGATGATCTTGGCGCAGATTCACTTGACCTGTTTGAGCTGGTTATGGCTCTGGAAGATGAATACAATATTGAGATCCCGGCTGAAGATCTTACAGATTTAACAACAGTCGGAGCTGTTATGGATTAT
Organism: Blautia sp. DFI.6.71; assembly: GCF_020593585.1. NCBI lineage: Bacteria > Bacillati > Bacillota > Clostridia > Lachnospirales > Lachnospiraceae > Blautia > Blautia sp. DFI.6.71. The sequence continues at coordinate 133,712 of NZ_JAJDMJ010000004.1, read as the reverse complement.
CTGAAAAACAAAGGCGTAGAGGCTTAATCATATAGAAATGACAAATAACTCCTTGGAGCCAGAGATGGCTTCGGGGAGAATTTTTTGACATTATAATTTGAGTATCAAAATATTTTAAACTAAAATAATTTGCAATCAGAAACAAATTGTTATCATCTGATATAAACATAAAAATAAAGGAAAGGAAAATGATATGTCTAAAATTGCATTTGTATTTCCGGGACAGGGCGCACAGTATACAGGAATGGCGAAAGATTTCTATGAAAAATATGCTGTAAGCCGCAAAGTATTTGAAAACGCATCAAAAGCATCCGGGCTTGATGTAGAAGCTTTATGCTTTGAAGAAAATGACAGATTAAATATTACAGAATATACACAGATTGCCATGCTGACAGCAGAAATTGCAATCTTAAGAGCTGTAGAGGAAGCCGGAATCAGGTCTCAGGTAAATGCTGGACTGAGCCTTGGAGAATACGGAGCACTGGTGGCCTCCGGTGTTATGAAGGAAGAGGATGCATTTACTGTAGTGCGAAAAAGAGGAATTTTTATGCAGGAGGCATATCCTACAGGTGGTGCAATGTCCGCTGTTCTTGGAACAGATGCAGAGCTGATTGAAAAAATCTGCAATGAGACACAGGGAATTGTATCCATTGCAAATTATAACTGTCCGGGACAGATTGTGATCACAGGCGAGGAGACAGCAGTTGCAGCAGCAGGGGAGGCATTAAAGGCAGCAGGCGCCAGACGTGTGATTCCTCTTAAAGTCAGTGGCCCATTTCACTGTGAGCTTCTCAAAGGCGCAGGGGAAAAACTGGGACAGGAACTTGAGAAGGTAGAAATCCAGTCATTTACAGTACCTTATGTGACAAATGTAACTGCACAGTATGTGACAGGACCGGAGCAGGTAAAGGAATTGCTTGTCAGCCAGGTTTCATCCTCTGTGCGCTGGCAGCAGTGTGTAGAACAGATGATTGATGATGGTGTAGATACTTTTATTGAGATTGGACCGGGAAAAACTCTGACAGGATTTCTCAAAAAGATCAACAGAAATGTAAAAGCATTACATGTTGAGAAAACAGAAGATCTGGATGAAGTGAGAAAGGAGTGTCTGTAAAATGCTGAAAAATAAAATTGCCCTGATTACAGGTGCAGGACGTGGAATCGGACGAGCCATTGCTATTGCTCTTGCAAAGGAAGGTGCAGAGGTGGTTATCAATTACAATGGTTCTGAAGAGAGAGCGAAGGAAGTAAAACAGACCATCGAAGAAAACGGTGGAAAAGCTTCCATATATAAATGCAATGTCAGTGATTTCGTAGCCTGTGAAGCAATGATCAAAGATATAGTTAAAGAATACGGACACCTTGATATTCTGGTTAATAATGCAGGAATTACCAAAGATGGTCTGATCATGAAAATGAAAGAAGAGGATTTCGATTCTGTACTTAATGTAAACCTGAAAGGTACATTCAATACAATCCGTCACAGTGCCCGTCAGATGCTGAAACAGAGAAGTGGAAAGATCATCAATATTTCTTCTGTTTCCGGAATCCTCGGAAATGTGGGCCAGGCAAATTATGCTGCATCCAAAGCAGGTGTGATCGGTCTGACAAAAACAATGGCAAGAGAGCTGGGCAGCCGGGGAATTACGGTAAATGCCATTGCACCCGGATTTGTAGACACAGAGATGACAGAAGTACTCTCAGAAGAAATCAGGGAAAATGCATGTAAGCAGATTATCCTGGGACGTTTCGGAAAGCCTGAGGATATTGCAAATACAGCAGTATTTCTGGCATCAGACAAAGCAGACTATATTACAGGACAGGTCATCAGCGTAGATGGCGGTATGAACGTATAAATAAGGAGAACAAAATGAGAAGAGTTGTAATTACAGGTATGGGAGCAATCACTCCGGTAGGCCTTAGTGTAGAAGAATTCTGGAACAGTGTAAAAGAAGGAAAAACAAACTTTGCAGAAGTAACACGTTTTGATTCCACAAATTACAGAGCGCATATGGCTGCGGAAATCAACAATTTTAATCCAAAGGATTATATGGATTTCAAATCTGCAAAACGTATGGAGCTTTTCAGCCAGTATGCGGTAGCAGCAGCAAAAGAAGCTATTGAGCAGTCCGGACTGGATATGACAAAAGAAGATCCCTTCCGTGTAGGCTGTAGCGTGGGAAGCGGTATCGGAAGTATGCAGGTGGTAGAGAAATCCTGCGAAATTCTCAACACAAAGGGACCAGGAAGACTGAATCCTCTGATGATTCCTCTTCTGATCTCCAATATGGCATCCGGAAATGTTTCCATTCAGTTTGGACTCCGCGGAAAGAACATTAATGTTGTAACTGCCTGTGCAACAGGAACCCACAGCATTGGAGAAGCATACCGTACTATTCAGTGCTCTGATGCAGATGTTATGGTTGCAGGTGGAACGGAAGCAGCTATCACACCAACAGGCTTTGGTGGTTTTGCGGCCCTGACAGCATTGACCTCATCCACAGATCCTGAGAGATGTTCCATCCCTTTTGACAAAGAAAGAAGCGGTTTTGTAATGGGTGAGGGTGCCGGCGTGGTAGTTCTGGAAGAACTGGAGCATGCCAAAGCACGTGGAGCGAAAATCCTTGGCGAGGTTGTCGGATATGGTGCAACAGGAGATGCTTATCACATTACATCCCCTGCAGAGGACGGTTCCGGTGCTGCCAAAGCTATGGAATGGGCTGTAAAAGAAGCAGGAATTTCCACAGATGATGTATGGTATGTAAACGCACATGGCACAAGCACACATCATAATGACTTATTTGAAACAATTGCCATTAAGAAAACATTTGGTGAACACGCAAAAGAAATGAAAATAAATTCTACAAAATCTATTACAGGACATCTTCTGGGAGCTGCCGGTGCAGTGGAAGTGATCACCTGTGTAAAAGAACTTCAGGAAGGCCTGATCCATCAGACTGTTGGTTATAAGGTGCCGGATGAACAGTGTGACCTGGATTATGTAGGAAACGGTAATGTAAAGATGGATATCAAATATGCACTTACCAATTCTCTTGGCTTTGGCGGACATAACGCATCCTTACTTATTAAAAAGTACGAAGACTGATCACGCAGATAATAAATGGTATGGTGATTTTGAAAACAATATACGACAGTGATCTTATAATATAGCTATTTCAGCAGGAGGAAATAAATGGAACTGGCAAATATATTAGAACTGATCCACGCAGTCAGCGATTCAGATCTCACAGAATTTAACCTGCAGGACGATACCTTAAATATTTCCATGTCAAAAGAGAAAACAATTGTACAGCAGATGGCAGTCAATACTGATCCGGCAGATGCTCAGCAGTATCAGCCGGTAGTGCAGCAGGCTGTACATGTAGAATCCGTCAATGCTGTTAACGATGAAGTACAGACAGGAAGTGTGGTAAAATCTCCTCTTGTAGGTACCTATTATGCAGCATCTTCTCCGGAAAATCCACCCTTTGTAAAAGTAGGAGATAAAGTAAGCAAAGGTCAGATTCTTGGCATTGTGGAAGCAATGAAGCTGATGAACGAAATTGAATCAGAATTTGATGGTACAGTAAAAGAAATCCTTGTAGAAAACGAGCAGATGGTAGAGTTCGGACAGCCGATGTTTGTGATAGAATAGAAGAAGGAGGTAAAAAACTATGAAACTTACAACAAAAGAAATCATGGAGATTATTCCCCACAGACACCCGTTCCTCCTGATTGATACTATTGAAGAACTGGTGCCGGGTGTGAAGGCAACAGGAAAGAAATGTGTTACCTATAATGAGCCGCATTTCGCAGGACACTTCCCACAGGAACCGGTTATGCCGGGAGTTCTGATCGTTGAAGCGCTTGCGCAGACAGGTGCAGTTGCAATTCTGAGTAAACCGGAAAATAAAGGAAAGATCGCATATTTTGCATCAATCAACAATGCAAAATTCAAGAACAAGGTAGTTCCCGGAGATACCCTTACTCTCGAAGTAGAGATCATTAAGGAAAAAGGTCCCATGGGAGTGGGAAAAGCAAAAGCAACAAACCAGGATGGTAAGGTAGCAGTAATCGCAGAGCTGACTTTTGCAGTAGGAGCATAACAGATGTTTAATAAAATTTTGATCGCCAATCGTGGTGAGATTGCAGTGAGGATCATCCGGGCATGTCGTGAGATGGGAATCCGCACAGTAGCCGTATACTCAGAAGCAGACAGAGATGCCCTGCATACCCAGCTTGCAGATGAAGCAGTATGCATCGGAAAGGCACAGTCATCAGACAGCTATCTGAACATGGAGCGAATCTTAAGTGCTACCATTGCCACAAAAGCAGAAGCAATCCACCCGGGATTCGGATTTCTTTCAGAGAACAGCCGTTTTGTGGAAATGTGTGAGAAATGTAATGTGGCATTTATTGGTCCTTCCGCAGAAGTAATTTCCAGAATGGGAAATAAATCTGAGGCGAAAAACACAATGCGGAAAGCTAAAGTCCCGGTAGTGCCCGGCACAAAGGAACCGGTCTACACAGTAGAGCAGGCTTTGGAAGCTGTAAAGGAAATCGGTTTTCCGGTCATGATCAAAGCATCAGCAGGCGGCGGTGGAAAAGGAATGCGTGTAGCCGGAAATGAACAGGAATTTGCCAAATTGTTTGAGACAGCACAGCAGGAGTCGGTCCATTCCTTCTCCGATAATACCATGTATCTGGAACGGTTTGTGGAGAATCCCAGACATGTTGAAGTGCAGATTCTTGCGGATAAATACGGAAATGTAGTTCATCTGGGAGAACGAGACTGCTCTGTTCAGAGACGTCACCAGAAAATGATCGAAGAGTCTCCATGTATCGCAATCTCTGATGATCTGAGAAAGAAAATGGGTGAGACAGCAGTACGGGCAGCAAAGGCAGCTGGCTATGAAAGTGCAGGAACCATAGAATTTCTTCTGGATCAGTCCGGAGAATTTTATTTCATGGAAATGAACACCAGAATCCAGGTAGAACATCCGGTAACAGAATTTGTGTCTGGTGTAGACCTGATCAAAGAGCAGATCTGCATTGCGGCAGGTGAACCGTTAAGCGTTCAGCAGAAAGACATAGAAATCCGCGGCCACGCCATGGAATGCAGAATCAATGCCGAGGATCCTGAGAGACATTTCATGCCATGCCCTGGTAAGATCACTGACTTACATCTTCCCGGTGGAAACGGAATCCGCGTGGATACAGCAGTTTATAATGACTACGCAATCCCGCCCTACTATGATTCCATGATTGCCAAGATCATTGTCTATGACAGAGACCGCCGCAGTGCCATTCGAAAGATGATCAGTGCACTTGGAGAAGTTGCGATTGAAGGAGTAAAGACCAACGTAGATTTCTTATATGAGCTTCTCAATCAGCCGGATTTTCAGGAGGGAAACATTACAACTGATTTCATTCCACAGCATTATCCGAACCTGTAAAAGAAAATCTGGTACAAATATATTTTATAGTTCAGTAGAAATCACATATTTATTAAAAGGTAATTGATAAGCGAATCGATAAAATTATTTTGATAGAATTAGTTTGATTAATAGTTATTAACGTCATTTTGTTGTCTGAAAGCAACATCAAATTGGGTTACATGAAGGAGCAGGATTTTAATGGCAGACTTAAAGAGATTTTTTAAGAAAACAGTTTCAGAAGACCGGCATAAACAGGCCGCATCTGTTTCCGTACCTGAGGGTTTATGGATTAAATGTCCAAAGTGCGGAGAAATGGTTTACAGAGAAGACGTAATATCCAACGCCTATGTGTGCCCGAAATGCGGAGGATATTTCAGAATCAGTGCGAAACGTCGGATCAAAATGATCGCAGATAAAGGAAGTTTTAAAGAGTGGTTCACAGGAATTGACAACAGCAATCCACTGGACTATCCGGATTATCCGCAGAAAATTGAGGATCTGAGAGAAAAAACACACCTTGATGAGGCAATTCTCATCGGAGAAGCCACCATCGGAGGAATCCGTACAGTGATCGGAGCCATGGATACCAGATTTCTCATGGCTTCCATGGGATATGTGGTGGGAGAAAAGATCACCCGCTCATTTGAAGAAGCAACAAAACAGGGACTTCCGGTCATTCTGTTCTGTTGCTCCGGCGGTGCCAGAATGCAGGAAGGAATCGTATCACTGATGCAGATGGCAAAAACCTCCGCAGCCATTAAACGTCACTCCCAGGCAGGGCTTCTCTACACATCTGTGCTGACAGACCCGACTACCGGTGGCGTTACAGCAAGCTTTGCCATGCTTGGAGATATTATCCTTGCAGAACCAGGCTCACTGATCGGATTTGCCGGCCCGAGAGTCATTGAACAGACTATAGGTCAGAAACTGCCGGAGGGCTTCCAGAGACCGGAATTTCTTCTGGAACATGGATTTCTCGACGGAATTGTTGAACGAGGCTCTATGCGGGATGTTCTTTCGCTGATCCTGAAACTGCATGATACCAGAAAATGTTACGGAGAATTTCCACAGGAAACATCTGCCAGATCTTTCGATACTTTTGGCAAAAAGAAAAAGCAGAAGAAACAAAAAAATCTCACAGCCTGGGACAGAGTCCAGATTGCCAGAAGCAGTGACCGTCCGTCAGCAGCGGAATATATTGATGCCATTTTTGATGATTTCATGGAATTTCATGGTGACAGAGGTGTCAGAGACGACAATGCCATCATCGGCGGCATTGCTACACTGGACGGACAGCCCGTTACAGTAATCGGAATCCGTAAAGGGCATACTACAAAAGAAAACATCAGATGTAACTTCGGAATGCCATCACCGGAAGGGTACAAAAAGGCTCTTCGACTGATGAAACAGGCAGAGAAATTCGGACGTGCAGTCATTGCATTTGTAGACACTCCGGGGGCATTCTGTGGACTGGAAGCAGAAGAACGGGGACAGGGCGAAGCCATTGCAAGGAATCTTCTGGAAATGTCCGATTTGAAGGTGCCGGTTCTTTCGGTTGTAATTGGTGAAGGCGGCAGTGGCGGTGCACTTGCACTTGCAGTTGGCAATGAAGTCTGGATGATGGAAAATGCAACCTACACCATCCTTTCACCGGAAGGCTTTGCATCCATTCTCTGGAAAGACAGCAGAAAGGCACCGGAAGCTGCGGAGGTCATGAAAGTAACGGCGGCTCATCTGAAAGAACTGGGAATCATTGAACGGATCATACCGGAGGAATATCCTGCAAGTGAGGAGAATTTGCCGGAAATTGCAGAATATATGAAGATCAGAATGAAGCAGTTCCTGGAGAAACAGACTGGTAAAAGTGGACTGCAGATTGCACAGGAACGGTATGAGAGGTTTCGTAAGATGTAGCACGATGTTAAAAGGGACGCGCAGAAAAATATTTTATTTGGAGTGCGGTTTCGGGGTCTAAGATATTCTAAGCTCTCAGAAATCTGCTAAAGGCATGAGCCGTCTTGTCAAACTCGCTACGTTGCAAACTTCGCTCAGACAGTGATGCAGCCGGCTCATAACGCAGATTTCTGAGAACTAAGAATATCTAAGACCCCTGCAAATGCACTCCAAATAAAATATTTTTCTGCGCTGTTTTGTTGCAGGTTGTCATGCACTTTCTTAGGGTTTATATTTATAGTAAGTCTCTTAATTGATGTATTTGAGACAGTTCAGCAGAGTGCGAAAGACAAGGAAGATATCTGCAGGCGTGCTGACGCACGTCAAGGATATCTGACGCAGGATTTCATGCCTGATGGGCTGAATCAATATGCATTATTTATGAGGGTTACTATAGTTATGTTGTGTAGCAGATATGTTATTTAGCTAATTGTTCTGTAAAGTCAGGAGTGGTATATTCTTTATTGTTGTATACTAAATATGTTATATAGCCGATAGTCAGCATGGGAAGCAATTATGTTTGGGGGCGAATTTGAGGGTTCATTGTAGTTCTTGGTATTTGGGAAGCCGCGTTATGAGCCGATCGTTTCACTGTCTGAGCGGAGTTTGCAACGGAGCGAGTTTGAGAGAGCGGCTCATGATTTTAGCGGCTTCCCGAATGCCTAGAAATACAATGGTTCCGAAACTGAGCCCCCAAACATAATTGCTTCCCATGCGTCCCTTTCCATAACAAACTTTTTTAAAATTTCCAATATCCCGACTTGAAATAAGAAAGCCTCTGACGTATAATAAACCCGAAAGTAGAAAGGCGCTGCTTTTAAGCAGGGTCTTTTTTTACAGATTTTGAATATATAAAAAATTCAGGAGTGAAAAAAGTTATGACCAAGATCAGAACAAGATTTGCACCAAGCCCTACAGGCAGAATGCATGTTGGAAATTTAAGAACAGCATTATATGCATACCTTATTACAAAACATGAAGGCGGAGATTTCATCCTCCGTATTGAAGATACAGACCAGGAACGTTACGTAGAAGGCGCTGTAGATATTATCTACCGTACTCTTGCAAAAACAGGACTTCTCCATGATGAAGGTCCGGACAAGGACAAAGGCTTTGGACCGTATGTTCAGAGTGAGCGTCAGGCACAGGGAATCTATCTGAAATATGCACAGCAGTTAGTAGAACAGGGTGATGCATACTACTGTTTCTGTAAGAAGGAAGAACTGGAAGGTATGAAACGTGTTGTGGCAGGAAAAGAGATTTCCATTTATGACAAACGCTGCCTTAAACTTTCCAAAGAAGAAGTACAGCGTCGTCTTGATGCAGGAGAACCACACGTAATCCGTTTCAATATGCCAACAGAGGGAACTACAACATTCCATGATGTAATCTACGGAGATATCACAGTAAACAATGAGGAACTGGAAGATCTGATCCTGATCAAATCTGATGGATACCCAACTTATAACTTTGCAAACGTAATCGATGACCATTTAATGGAGATCACACACGTAGTAAGAGGTAACGAGTATCTTTCCTCAGCTCCGAAATACAACCGTATCTACGAAGCTTTCGGATGGGATATCCCGGTTTATGTACATTGTCCGCTGATCACAGATGAGACACACCAGAAGCTTTCCAAACGTTGTGGACATTCCTCTTACGAAGACCTGCTTGATCAGGGATTTGTTTCAGAAGCAATCATCAACTATGTGGCACTTCTCGGATGGAGTCCTTCTGACAACAGAGAGATCTTTACACTGGATGAACTGGTACAGACATTTGATTATCATCATATCAATAAATCTCCGGCAGTATTTGATATTGCGAAACTTCGTTGGATGAATGGTGAGTATATCAAGAAAATGGATGCGGATGAATTCTATGAGAGAGCACTTCCGTATATGAAAGAAGTTCTGAAGAAAGACTACAACTTCAAGAAGATTGCAGGAATGGTACAGACCAGAATCGAAACATTCCCTGACATTCCGGCTCTGATTGACTTCTTTGAGGAAGTACCGGAATATGATTCCGCCATGTACTGCCATAAGAAAATGAAGACAAATGAAGAGACTTCTCTTACAGTATTAAAAGAAGTACTTCCGGTTCTGGAAGAACAGGAAGATTATACAAATGATCCGTTATTTGAAACATTAAGTGCATTTGTAAAAGAGCATGGTTATAAGAACGGATATGTAATGTGGCCTCTGCGTACTGCTGTTTCCGGCAAGCAGATGACGCCGGCCGGTGCTACTGAGATCATGGAGATCATCGGTAAAGACGAGACAATCAAACGAGTAAAGGCAGCTATTGAGAAATTAAGCAAATAAATATGAAGAGAAATCCATCTCAACTTCGGGCAATCACTCACCTGTCAGGACCTATGATGGTCCTGGCAGGTCCCGGCTCGGGGAAAACTTCCGTTATTGTGGAGAGAACTGCATACATGATCAATGAGGGGAAGATACCGGCTTCTTCTATTTTGGTTGTAACTTTTTCCAGAGCAGCGGCAACAGAGATGAAAGAACGGTTTTTGAAATTCGTGGGACAGAACAGAAGCGAAGTGACTTTTGGAACTTTCCACGGAATTTTTTATGGGATTTTGAAAGCGGCCTATCATCTGAGTGCGGCCAATATTCTTTCTGAGGAAGAGAAATTCAGTATTCTACGTGAGATGACTGAGAAATATGGACAGGAAATGGCTCAGGAGGGAGATTTCATTGAAGAAGTTGCCAGGGAAATCAGTGTTGTAAAGGGAAACTGTATTTCTCCGGAGCATTATTATGCATCCTGTTGCTCGGATGAGATATTCAGGGACATTTTTCATGGCTATAAGCAGGCTCTGAAGGCGAAACGCAAGCTGGATTTTGATGATATGATCCTCTGTTGTTATGAACTTTTTTCTCAGAGACAGGATATCCTGAATGCATGGAGAAGAAAATTTGTCTACATTCTGGTGGATGAGTTTCAGGATATCAACAGCTTACAATACAAGATTTTGCAGATGCTGGCGGCACCTGTCAATAACCTGTTTATTGTAGGGGATGATGACCAGTCCATCTATCATTTCCGGGGCGCAAGACCAGAGATTATGTTAAATTTTACAAAGGATTATCCGAAGGCGGAGACAGTCCTTCTGAATGTGAATTACCGGTGCAGTAAGAATATCCTGCGTACAGCCATGGAAGTGATCGGATGTAATACCAGACGTTTCAAAAAACAGCTGGATACTCCAAATGAAGAAGGGATGCCTGTGACGTGCAAGGAATTTGATAATCCAAGAGAAGAGTATATGTGCGTGGTGGCAGCACTGAAAAAAAGAATGGAGCGCGGCGAGGATCTGCTGAATACGGCAATCCTGCTTCGTACAAATCAGGAATCGGAAGGTCTGATCAATGTGCTGATGGAATATCAGGTTCCTTTTACAATGAAAGAACAGCTTCCCAATCTTTTCCGCCACTGGATCTGCCGGGCGCTTCTGGCTTATCTTGAAATGGCAGCAGGAGACAGGAGCAGGAAGAATTTTCTGGATATCATGAACCGGCCAAATCGCTATATTTCCAGAGAAGCGTTGAACAGTTCGCAGATTAATTTTAATGAACTTCGGGAATATTATAAAGACAAAGACTGGATGTGCGACAGGATTACCACACTGGAAACGCATCTGAGGATTCTTGGTACTCTTTCCCCTTTTGCTGCGATTAATTTTATCAGAAAAGGAATGGGATTCGAAGAATACTTGCGTGAATATGCACAGTATCGTAAAATAAAACCAGAGGAACTGCTTGAGACCCTGGACCGGATCCATGAGAGTGCAAAAGGCATGAAAACCCTGGCGAAGTGGCAGGCTTACATAGAAGAATATACGAAGCGCCTGAATGAACAGGCAAGGAAACAGCAGGATAAAAAAGAAGGAGTGACTATATCCACACTCCATGCGGTAAAAGGTCTGGAATATGATATTGTGTATATTCTGAATGTTAATGAAGGAAGCATTCCATATCGCAAGGCGGTTTTGGCAGAAGCAGTGGAAGAAGAACGAAGATTGTTTTATGTAGGGATGACCAGGGCGAAAAAGAAGCTGGTGCTTGCCTATGTGAAACGCCAGTATGAGAAGGAACGGGAGCCTTCCCGGTTTCTTGAGGAGACAGGCCTATGAATAAAGGAATTATTTACTGTACAAAAATACGGGAAGAATATGAAGGCGCACATATGGAGCATATGATCGCAGAGAAACTTCTGGAAATCGCACTGAAAAAAGAATATGGAATCAATCTGTACAATGAACCCAGAGCAGAGGGAGAACATGGAAAACCATTCCTTTCCTATCGTCCGTCCCTGCATTATAATATCAGTCATTCCGGAAAATACGTGGTATGTATTCTGGCTGATCAGGAGGTTGGAATTGATGTGCAGATTCATTGCAGAGCCAATTATGAAAGAATGCTCAGACGTATGGTACCCCGGGAACAGTATCTCGAAATTCTCTCAGATATAAATGTGGAAAAGAAATTTTTTGAACAGTGGGTACAGAGGGAAGCCTATATCAAATGGACCGGTGAGGGGCTTTCCAGAGACATGAGGACTATATCCATGGATGAAGGCAGTCATATGCTGCTTGATATGGAAGACGGTTACAGTGGAGCAGTATGGGCAATGAATCCCATGGAAATCAACTGGAAATATGAAGACATCATACTTGGGTAAGACATGAACAGACAAACGAAGAAAGAAATCCGGAGACTGGCAGTGAAGATTCTTGTAGCAGTACTGGCACTTGGACTGGCTTTCTGGGGATATGCTTTCGTATACAGGGGTAAGACGGAACCTCCTGCAAAATATCCGGTAACCAACCAGGATGCTGCAGTGTATTCATTACGCGGACAGATACAGATGCTGTCGCAGCAGGAGGAGTTAAATACCTTTGCCTTTGAGGGCAGAAAAAAAGAAAAAGAGTACGGAACTTATATTATTCCCGGACTGAGATATACAAGAACATTCCTGAATGCAGAGGGTACAAAACAGGCGGTATGTACTTCCATGACTCCTCAGGGACTTGCAGTGACCGATGAGTATGTACTTGTAAGTGCCTATTGTCATACGGAAAAACATAACTCTGTTATTTATGTGATCAACAAAGAAACTCACAGATTTATCAAAGAGGTAGTCCTGCCAGGTCTGCCTCATGTAGGCGGACTTGCCTATGATCAGGAACATGATATGCTGTGGTATTCTTCAAATACCAATGGAATCGCACAGGCGATCAGCATTAAGATGGGTGTGCTGCGTGACTATAATTATGCGGATAACCATATGCCTGTGCAGGTAAATCAGACATGTAGTCTTTATGGAATCGTGAGAGATTCTTTTATGACTTTCTATAAGGGGTGCCTGTATGTAGGATGTTTTAACAAATATACAGAGAGCACCATCGCGAGATATGCGGTGGATTCAAAAGGTGATCTGGTGAATACTTTTAATGAGGAACTTGGCATGATGTTTGAAATGGCGGTTCCGCTGGATTATTCTACAATATCAGAACAGGCACAGGGAATGGCTTTTTATAACGATAAGCTGTTGTTGTCTCATTCTTTTGGTATTCTGCCATCCAGGATTGTTTTTTATGAACAGTCGGATAAACGTCTGTATGTCAATGAAAATTCTGCAAGATCATACAGAATGCCTGAGATGATCGAGCAGATTGTTGTAGAGGGGGATGAACTTTACGTACTCTTTGAATCAGGAGCTTATGCGTACAGGGGGTATGCAGGAAATGTGGTAGACCGGGTTCTGAAGCTGAATCTGATAAAAATGGAAGAGTCTTATCAGGAAGAGTACTAAAATCGGTTTGTCCACATATATTAAGTGTAAAGAGGTGAGACATATAGAAGCGCAGCAGATTGAAAACCTGTTTGCCGGAAATATCCGGAATCTTTTAATGGATGCGAAGCTGGATTATGATAAATTATATGAGATACGCCTTCGTGTAGGGCGTCCGTTGTTTTTAACTTATGACGGAGGAGAGTGTTTTCTGCGAAAACCGGGTCAGGAACAGTATCTGGTGACAACGGAAGATCTGAAAGAAACACTGGAATATGTCACAGGATATTCCCTGTATGCTTATGAGGATGAGATCAGACAGGGATTTATCAGTGTTCAGGGTGGTCACAGAGTAGGTGTGACCGGAAAGGTAGTGTTGGATCGGGGCAGGATCATGGGAATGAAATATATTTCCTGCATCAATGTCCGTCTGGCACATGAGATTCAGGGATGTGCGGATAAGGTGATGCCTTATATCCGTACAGAGAAATGGGTTGCAAATACATTGATCATTTCACCGCCAAGGTGTGGAAAGACTACGCTGCTCAGAGATATTATCAGGCAGCTCAGTAATGGATGGGCCAATACCCAGGGTCTGACAATAGGTGTGGTGGACGAGAGAAGTGAGCTGGCAGGCTGTTATCAGGGAATTCCTCAGAATGATCTGGGAATGCGTACAGATGTGCTGGACTGCTGTCCGAAATCAGAAGGTATGCAGATGCTGGTCCGTTCCATGTCACCGGATGTGGTTGCAGTGGACGAGTTAGGCTGTGAAGAGGATTTCAAGGCAGTTGACTCAGTGATCCATTGTGGATGTAAGCTGATTGCGACTGCACATGGAAGCTGTCTGGAGGATGTTCTGGATCAGCCATTCTTTTATAAGCTTATGGGCGAGAAAGTATTTGAACGTTATATTATCCTGGACAAAAATGATCAGGCAGGATGTCTGAAAGCTGTATTAGATGAAAATGGAAAAGTATGCTTAGAACAGTAGGATTGTGTGTAATTGTAATTTCCGGTGTCGGTTGCGGTTTTGCCATGAGCAATGAACTTGGCAGACGCAAAAAGATGATGGAAATGATCTTACGGATGATCATCCTCCTAAGAGGAGAAATACGTTATGGAAATAAATCTCTGTACGATGCCTTTACAGGTGCTTCCGGGAAACTGGAAGGGAAGTACAGAGAATTTTTTATACTTACGGCACAGAAAATGAAAGAAAAAACAGGGGATTCCTTTGGGACAATCTTCAGAGAATCGGCCGGAAAGTGTCTGGATCTGGATTGTCTTTCGCAGGAAGAGAGAGACAGATTTTATTCACTGGGAGATCAGCTTGGTTATCTTGGACTGGATATGCAGCTAAAACAGATGGATCTGATGGAAAAGGAAACAGAATATGCGATCAAGGAACTCAGGAAAGATTTTTGTGAAAAAAGAAAATTATACCGCAGTATGGGAATACTGGGCGGAATATTTGTGGCTGTGTTTTTTTGGTGAGCATGTATTTATAATCTGTTTCTTTACTGTGTAGATTACTGTTTTGCTATATCTGGCAGCAGAAGCCGGAAAGGAGAGACTGTGGAGGTAAGTCTTATTTTTAAAATCGCTGCAGTAGGGATTCTGGTTTCTGTTCTCTGCCAGATCCTAAAACACAGTGGAAGGGATGAACAGGCATTTCTGGTAAGCCTGGCGGGGCTTCTGATGGTGCTGTTCTGGATTGTTCCATATATTTATGAACTGTTTGAAAGTATTCAGCAATTGTTTGTGCTGTGATTTCAAATCAACTGTTATGGCAGTTGACAGAACAGAAAGAGGTTTGAATGGCATGGATATTGTGAAAGTTTCAATCATGGGTATCTGCGGAATGATGCTTGGTTTTATTCTAAAAGAAACCAGACCGGAATTTGCTGCACTTGTGACCATGATGACGGGTTTTCTGATTCTTGGTCTTGCAGCAGGAAAAGTTTCTTATCTGTTTGAAACCATGAACAGGCTGAGAGAAAGCTTCCCCATAGACAGCAGTTATCTCACAGTTCTGGTTAAGATTATCGGGATTACATATATCGGACAGTTTTCATCTGCAATCTGCAAAGATGCCGGATATCAGATGATCGGAACACAGATCGACCTGTTCTGTAAACTGTCTGTGATGGTTCTGAGTATGCCGGTACTGCTGGCAATTCTGGATACGATTTCGGAGTTTATGATATGAGGCAGGATAAAGAGAGAAGTATCAGGGAACAGGCAGATCTGTGGAAAGGTTACTGGTGTATACTGGCATGTATACTTTTGGTAGGAAGAGTGTCATATCTTACATTCTTTCAGAATCATATAGTATCCGTATATGCCGCTGCGCAGACAGAACAGAAAGAAGATTCTTCAGTACAGATCCTGCAGGAGAATCTAATGGAAGAGATACAGATTGATGATGTGCAGAAAATGTTGGATGAGATTATGGATGACCATGTTTTTTCTGTCAGGGAAGCACTGATGAATATCATAAACGGGGAGGATCCTGTTTCAAAAGAGACTGTACGGAGCTTTTTGTACAGTTTCTTTTTTTCGGATATAGAGAATGAAAAAGGATTAATACTGAAACTTTTACTTGTGATTTTTATTGCAGCGGTGCTGGCGGAGTTTGCTGATGTTTTCGGAAACGGACAGGCTGGCAGTATCAGCTTTTATATTGTCTATCTTGCGCTGTTTACAATGCTTATGGAGAATTTCTCAAGGCTTGGAAGTACGCTTACAAACTGGCTTCTTGGACTGACGGATTTCATGAAAGTTCTTTCTCCGGCTTATTTTATGACAGTGGCTGCATCAACCGGATCATCAACGGCTGCTGCATTTTATGAAGGAATTTTGCTGATGATCTGGGCGGTTCAGTGGCTTCTTGCAAATCTGTTTCTGCCTGCTGTAAACCTGAGTTTGCTTCTGAAAATGGTTAATTATTTGTCAAAAGAGGAGATGCTTACAAAAATGGCAGAACTTTTGGATGTAGCTGTAAACTGGGGGTTGAAAACTCTTCTGGGAGCTATTGTTGGTCTGCAGATTGTGCGGAATATGGTGAGCCCGGTGATGGATGCCATGAAGCGTTCTGCTGTTGGCAAGGCAGCGAGTGCGATTCCCGGCATTGGAAATGCAGTGACCGCTGTAACAGAATTAGTGCTGACCAGTGCAGTGATTGTGCGAAACAGTTTTGGCGCAGTAATCGTGATCCTTCTGTTGCTGATTGGAGCAGGACCGATTATTCATTATGGAAGTCTTTCTCTAGTTTATCGTTTTCTGGCTGCGATTGCACAGCCAATTTCTGACAAAAGAGTTGTGGGAGCCCTGAGTACAATGGGGGAGGGATGTGCAATGCTTTTAAAGCTTTTGCTGACAGCAGAAGTACTTTGCATGCTGACATTCCTGATAGTTGTAGTTTCTGTATCCTGATGAACTGACAGAAAGATTGCCGGAGGAAACATATGAAAGAAGAGCTGTATTTATGGATTCGGAATCTGGCAGTATTTTATATCTTTTTCACTGCGGTTCTGAATCTGATACCTGACCAGAAGTATGAGAAATATGTACGCTTTTTTATGGGCCTGCTGCTGATTTTTATGATGAGTACCCCGATATTTTCCATTCTTGGAAAAGGTTCGGAACTGACGGAAAGTTTTCTGGATAATTTTTCTGAAGAAAACAGAGAGAAAGAACTCCGGGAATTTCAGAATATTCAGAAAGTCTATCTGGAAAAAGGTTACGAACTGGAACTGGAACAGAAAATCCGGGAAACTCTGGAAAAAAGAGGCATAGAAGTATATAAGGTGAAAGTAAATATAGAAGGGGAGGAGACGCAGGCAAACCTTGTACTGAAGACAGAAATTTCTCAGGAGGAGAGAAAGGAGCTTAAAGATGCGCTGGTGGAAGAGTGGGGACTTAAAGAAAACAGAATTTGTATCCAGATTGTCCGAAATGAATCCGGCAAAATGGGGAATCCTGTTGCTCATCGGAGTACTTCTGGCAGTAGCGGCGATGCCTGTATCCAGTAAGCAGCAAAAGAAAAATACGGCAGGAGAGCAGAGTGAAGATATGCAAAAAAGTGTTCTGGAAGAGAAACTTGAAGCATTTCTTGAAAATACGGAAGGGGTGGGAAAGGTACAGGTTATCCTGATGACAGATGAGAAGAAAGACAGGCAGAGCTTCTATAATTCAGAAACCATACAGGTGACCGGTGTTCTGATTTCTGCGGAAGGCGGAGGAAATCCTGTAGTGGCCCAAAATATTCAGGAGGCGGTCATGGCATTATTTCAGGTGGATGCTCATAGAATTAGAATAATGAAAATGAAATGAGGAGATAAATGTGAAAAAAGTCATCGGAAAAAATCAGGTCATTATTACATCGCTGGCAATTCTGATTGCAGTGGCAGGATATCTGAACTTTGCGGATGTAGATCTTGGATTCAGGGATAAGGAGGCAAGTACGGACAGCAGCAGTATCCTTGAAGATGCAGGATATGATCTTACAGATGAAACTGCTCTTCTGGATGAAAATCAGGCAGATGGAGGTCTGACTGATAACAGTCTTACAGACAGTCAGGAAACGGATACTCCCGGGGAGGCTGTGTTTACGGGTTCTACAGGATTTGCCGCACAGGCAAAGATCAGCAGAGAACAGGTGCGCTCACAGAACAAGGCAGATCTGCAGGACATTATCAATAATGAAGAAATTGATGATGAAGAGAAGCAGGAGGCAATACATACGATGGTCTCGATGACAGACCTTTCAGAAAAAGAAGCGGCAGCAGAGCTTTTGCTGGAGGCGAAGGGCTTTAAGAATGTAGTTGTAAATCTTACCGGAGAAACTGCGGATGTTGTGATCCCTGAAGCAGAACTTTCTGATGCACAGAGAGCACAGATTGAAGATATTGTAAAAAGGAAAACAGGAATTGCGCCAGAAAATATTGTGATCACCCCACTGAAGGAGAGTGAAGATGCAGAAGATACAACACAGACAGATGAAACATCAGCAGATACTTCGTATGAGGAAGACAGCGAAACATCAGCACAGCCATATGAGGATACCGCAATCGATACAACTGATATTTATGACTGATATTTTGATATGAATATGCGAACATATATCTTGACAGAAAAGAGGTGCATATACTAGAATAGGAATGCTGTAAAAAAATAGAAAACGTAACTGATACCGGCTGTTGCCGGTGTTTTATGCAAACAATTATAAAAAAGCGCAACAGGAGGCTGAACGTGTCTAAGTATACGAATGAAATAGAAAAAAGAAGAACATTTGCCATTATTTCCCATCCGGATGCAGGTAAAACTACACTGACTGAGAAATTCCTGCTGTATGGCGGAGCAATCAATCTTGCCGGAAGTGTTAAAGGTAAGGCAACAGCCCGCCATGCAGTGTCAGACTGGATGGAGATCGAAAAAGAGAGAGGTATTTCCGTTACTTCCTCTGTTCTGCAGTTTCATTATGATGGTTACTGCATTAATATTCTGGATACACCGGGACATCAGGATTTCTCGGAGGATACTTACCGTACACTGATGGCAGCAGATTCTGCAGTCATGGTAATCGACGGTTCCAAGGGTGTGGAGGCACAGACCAGAAAACTGTTCAAGGTCTGCGTAATGCGCCATATCCCGATTTTTACATTTATCAATAAGATGGACCGCGATGCAAACGACACATTTGACCTTCTTGATGAGATTGAGAAAGAACTTGGCATCGCAACCTGCCCGATCAACTGGCCAATCGGTTCCGGTAAGAAATTCCGCGGTGTTTATGACCGTAATACAGAGAAAATACTTACCTTTTCTGATACACAGAAAGGTACCAAAGAAGGTGTGATCGAGGAAATCCCGTTAAGTGACAGCCGGGCAGATGAGATTATGGATCCGGAGCAGAAAGCACAGCTTCTGGATGAGATTGAGCTTCTGGACGGCGCAAGTGCAGATTTTGACCAGGAGCTGGTAAGCAAAGGTAAGCTGACACCTGTATTCTTCGGATCTGCGCTGACAAACTTCGGTGTGGAAACATTTCTGGAACATTTCCTGAAGATGACAACATCACCGCTTCCGAGAGTGTCTGATATTGGGGAAATTGACCCCATGGATGATGATTTCTCAGCGTTTGTATTTAAAATCCAGGCAAACATGAACAAGGCACACAGAGACAGAATCGCATTTATGAGAATCTGTTCCGGTAAATTTGACGCTTCCCAGGAAGTATATCATGTGCAGGGTGATAAAAAGATGCGTCTGCTTCAGCCGCAGCAGATGATGGCAGAATCCCGCCATGTGGTAGATGAGGCATATGCCGGAGATATTATCGGTGTTTTTGACCCGGGTATCTTTTCCATCGGAGATACAATCTGTGCACCTGGTAAAAAGTTTGCATTCGAAGGTATTCCTACATTTGCACCGGAACATTTTGCGAGAGTCCGTCAGATTGATACTATGAAGAGAAAACAGTTTGTTAAAGGTATCAATCAGATCGCGCAGGAAGGTGCTATTCAGATTTTTCAGGAGTTTAATACCGGTATGGAAGAAATTATTGTAGGTGTTGTAGGTGTCCTGCAGTTTGATGTTCTGAAATATCGTCTGGAAAATGAATATAATGTGGATATCCGTCTGGAAACACTTCCATATGAACATATTCGCTGGATTGCAAATAAAGAAGAAGTAAAAGTGGATAAGATCATTGGAACCTCTGATATGAAAAAAGTTACTGATCTTAAGGGAAATCCGCTGCTCCTCTTTGTAAATTCCTGGAGTGTGGGTATGACAGAGGACAGAAATCCTGGCTTAATATTAACGGAATTCAGTAAATAACCCTTTTCATTTATCTGTCGATTTGGTATAATGAACAAAGATTAAAGAATCCCTCAGGAGGTTTTCAGATGGCAGAGAAAAGAATAACATATAAAATACAGGATTTAGGAGGCATTGGTGAGGTCCAGATCGCAGATGAAGTGGTCGCTATCATTGCCGGACTTGCTGCTACGGAAGTAAACGGAGTTGCTTCCATGGCAGGCAATATCACAAACGAACTGGTAAGCAAACTTGGAATGAAGAATCTTTCCAGAGGTGTTAAGGTTACTGTACTCGAAGGAGTTGTAACAGTAGACCTGAACCTGAATATCGAATATGGTAAGAACATTCTTGAGACAAGTAAGAAAGTTCAGGAGAAAGTAAAATCATCCATAGAGAATATGACAGGTCTTGAGGTTGCAGATGTTAATATTCATATTGCCAGTGTAGATATGGAGAACGAAAAAGGAAAGTAACCCTTTCCTTTTTTGTGTACTTAAGAGATATTTAGAAAGGAAAGCTGTTTATACAGCAAAAATTATGCGAAGAAGAGAGCAGAGAGAACATATTTTTAAATTACTGTTCATGACAGAATTTAATTCAGAGGAAGAGATGAGTGAGCAGCTTTCACTTTATTTTGATACTCTGGAGGAACTTTCAGAGAAAGATCAGGAGTATATGAGCCGGAAATACCGCCATGTACTTGAAAAATTAGACGAGATCGATGCACTGTTAAATGAGACAAGCAATGGCTGGAAGACAAAGAGAATGAGCCGCGTTGACCTGACTGCCCTGCGTCTGGCAGTGTATGAACTGAAATATGACAAAGATGTACCTACAGGCGTAGCTATCAATGAGGCGGTAGAGCTTGCCAAACGTTTTGGCGGTGAGACTTCCGGTTCCTTTGTAAACGGTATCCTTGGCAAGATTGCCAACAGTGAAAGCGAAGAAAAATCAGAATGAAAAACACATATTCTGTAGGTCAGGTAAACCGTTATATCAAAAATATGTTTACCCAGGATTATTTACTGCAGAAGATTTATGTAAAAGGCGAGGTGTCCAATTGTAAATATCATACAAGCGGACACATCTATTTTTCCCTGAAAGATGAGACAGGAACATTGAATTGTGTGATGTTTGCCGGACACAGACGGGGACTTGCATTTGCCATGAAAAATGGCGATAAGGTGATCGTTGGCGGGAGTGTGGATGTATATGAACGCGACGGCCGCTATCAGATGTATGCAAAGGAAATTACTCTGGAAGGTGCAGGTGCTTTGTATGAGAGATATCTTGCGCTGAAACAGGAACTTGAAGATATGGGAATGTTTGCGCAGGAGTACAAGCAGCCCATTCCGAGATTTATCAGACGTCTGGGTGTGGTAACTGCACCGACAGGTGCGGCTGTTCAGGATATCCGCAATATTTCCTATCGAAGAAATCCCTATTTACAGATTATTTTATATCCGGCTCTTGTACAGGGGGCGGGTGCGGCAGAAAGTATTGTAAAAGGAATACAGATGCTTGATAAGACAGATGTGGATGTGATCATTGTGGGAAGAGGCGGCGGCTCTATTGAAGATCTCTGGGCGTTTAATGAAGAAATCGTGGCCAGAGCTATTTTTGAGTGCAGTACACCCATTATTTCCGCAGTAGGTCATGAAACGGATTTTACAATTGCTGATTTCGTTGCTGATCTGCGAGCTCCTACTCCTTCTGCTGCGGCAGAGCTTGCGGTGGATGATTACAGAAGTGTGATTGAAGCAGTAAGTATTTACAGGCAGCGGTTATATCGTGCAATGAGTGGTAAAACGGATCTGTACCGCAGCAGACTGGAACATTTTCAGACAAAATTTGCTTATCTGAGTCCGGAGAACAGGCTGCGGGAGCAGAGACAGCGTCTGGCAGATCTGGAGAATGCTGTACAAAATGGAATGAACAGGAAACTTCAGGATGAGAGACACAGATTGTCTGTTTATCTGGAACGTTTTGCAGGACTTTCCCCTTTAAAGAAACTGAATCAGGGATATTCTTATGTGGCAGATAAATATAAAAAGACATTGACAAGTGTAGAACAGGTACAAAATGGGGATACCATTTATATATCTGTGACAGACGGTACGATAGAAGCAGATGTTACAGGTACGGTGAAGGAGGAGAGAATCTATGGCGAAGAAAGAAAACTGTGAGCAGTTACAGGAGGAGAAACCTTTGGAAGAGATGTTTGCAGAACTGGATCTGCTGGCTGAAAAACTGGAAAACAGAGACACATCGCTGGAGGACTCTTTTATACTGTACAGACAGGGCATGGAACTTTTGAAACTTTGCAGCGGGAAGCTGGATACAGTGGAGAAGAAAATGCTGCAGCTTAATGAGGATGGTACATTTAGTGAATTTTCAAGATGAATTAGCAAAGAGAACGGAAGAAACAGAGAAAGTGATCAGAAGCTTTCTGCCTGCAGAGGCGGGATTCGCCGGAACAATGGCTCAGGCTATGAATTACAGTATGCTGGCAGGAGGCAAGCGCCTTCGGCCAATGTTGATCCGGGAGACATATCGCCTGTTTGATGGTAAGGAAGAAGTTGTAAAACCGTTTATGGCAGGAATGGAGATGATCCATACTCATTCCCTGATTCATGACGATCTTCCTGCACTTGATGATGATGATTACAGGCGCGGCAGACTGACTACACATAAGGTATATGGGGAAGCCATGGGGGTGTTAAGCGGTGTTGCGCTGCTTAATTACGCATACGAAACCATGTTTCAGGCATTTGCCCTGACAAAAGAGCAGGATCGGGTAATCCATGCGTTGAGAGTGGTCTCACAGAAAACAGGCATTCATGGAATGCTTGGAGGACAAAGTGTTGATGTGGAAAATGACGGAAAGCCCCTTGAAAAAGAGATGCTTGACTATATTTACAGAAATAAGACGTCAGCATTGATCGAAGCCTCCATGATGACAGGCGCAATTCTTGCAGGAGCAAATGAGCAGGAAGTATCTGCAGTGGAGAAAGCTGCCGGAAATATAGGACTGGCTTTCCAGATTCAGGATGATATTCTGGATGTGACCAGCACTGCAGAAGAATTGGGAAAACCTGTACACAGTGATGAGAAGAATAATAAAGTTACTTATGTGACTCTTTTTGGAACAGAGAAGGCTGCTGAACAGGTGGAAGAACTCTCAGAAAAGGCAATCGATCTGCTGAAGAGTCTGAATAAAAATAACGAGTTTCTGTATTTGTTAATTGAAAAATTAATAAACCGCAGAAAATAAAGGAAGGATACAAATGATTCTGGAAAAGATTAAGAAACCCAATGATATCCATAAGATACCATTGGAAGATTTCGAGCCTCTGGCAGCGGAGATCAGGGACTTTTTAATCCGGTCAGTAAGTCAGACAGGCGGACATCTTGCTTCAAATCTGGGAGTAGTGGAACTGACTCTGGCTCTTCATAATGTGCTGGATTTTCCGGAAGACAAACTAATCTGGGATGTAGGACATCAGGCATATACACATAAGATTCTTACCGGAAGAAAAGATGAATTTAAGAATCTGCGACAGGAAGGTGGATTAAGCGGTTTTCCTAAGAGAAGTGAGAGCCCCTGTGATGCATATGATGCAGGACACAGTTCCAATTCAATTTCGGCAGGACTGGGATATGTGCATGCCAGAGATATTCTGGGACAGAAGCATCATGTGGTTTCTGTGATCGGAGATGGTGCTCTCACCGGAGGAATGGCGTATGAGGCATTAAATAATGCTGCAGAGTTAAAGACAAATTTTATTATTATCATAAATGACAATAATATGTCCATTTCCAGAAATGTAGGAGGCATGTCCACTTATCTGAGTGCACTGAGAACTGCAGAAGCTTATACAGGAATGAAGATGGGTGTGACAAAGGCACTGAAGAAGGTTCCGAAGGTAGGGACTGCTCTGGTAGATACTATGAGAAAAACCAAAAGCAGTGTCAAGCAGCTTTTTATTCCGGGAATGCTGTTTGAAAATATGGGGCTGACATATCTGGGACCTGTTGACGGTCATAATATGCGTCAGATGATGAAACTCTTTAATGAAGCAAAACGGGTAGAAGGACCGGTAGTTGTTCATGTCCTGACAAAGAAAGGCAGAGGATACGAACCTGCAAGTGCCCATCCGGACAGGTTTCATGGAACAGGTCCTTTTGATATTAAAACAGGCCGGGTACTTCAGAAGAAAACAGTGCCGGGTTATACAGATGTTTTTTCCAAAGCACTGGTCTCTCTTGGTGAGAAAAATAAAAAACTGACAGCTATTACCGCAGCCATGCCGGATGGAACCGGACTTGTGGAATTTTCCAGGAGATTTCCGGACAGATTTTTTGATGTGGGAATCGCAGAGGAACATGCGGTGAGTTTTGCGGCGGGTCTGGCTCTTGGCGGCCTGGTTCCTGTTGTTGCCATCTATTCATCTTTTCTGCAGCGTGCTGTAGATCAGATCCTGCATGATGTATGTATGCAGAAGCTTCATGTGATTTTTGCTGTTGACAGGGCAGGGCTTGTAGGCGCAGACGGGGAGACGCATCAGGGCTGCTTTGATCTGTCTTATTTGTCCATGATGCCGAATATGACTGTTCTGGCACCGAAGAATGACAGAGAACTGGAAGAGATGCTTGCATTTGCGGTAAGCTTTGACGGACCGATTGCAATCCGCTATCCGAGAGGCAGTGCGCATCAGGGGCTTCGGGAATATCAGGCACCTGTGGAATATGGCAGAAGTGAGATTATCCGCAAAGGAAAAAAAATCGCTGTGCTGGGAGTGGGAAGTATGATCCCGTCCTGCATGGAAATCTGTAAAGGACTGAAAGATGACGGCTATGATCCTACTTTTGTAAATGCCAGATTTGTGAAACCACTGGATGTGGATCTTCTTGATGAACTGGCAAAGGATCACAGTCTGTTTGTGACAGTAGAAGAGAATGTGAAAAGCGGCGGATACGGAGAGCATGTGTCTGCTTATATGGAAGCCTGTCATCCGGAAATAAGAGTGTTGTCGGCAGCTGTCTGGGATCGTTTCGTACCCCAGGGAAATGTAGAAAGCCTGCGCAGCCGGATTGGACTTGGAGTGGAAGACATCAGACAGGCAATAGAAGATAGTGAGGAATTAAGAGAGCAATGAAGAAACGTTTGGATATGCTTATGATGGAACGCGCCCTTGCGCCATCCCGCGAGAAGGCAAAGGCATTCATCATGGCAGGCGATGTATATGTTGATGGTCAGAAAGAAGATAAGGCGGGAACCATGTTCCCGGAGACTGTAAAGATTGAGGTCAGAGGAAACACTCTTCCGTATGTAAGCCGCGGTGGGCTGAAACTTGAAAAAGCTATGAAAAACTTTGATGTCACATTGGATAGTAAGGTCTGTATGGATGTAGGTGCGTCCACCGGAGGGTTTACAGATTGTATGTTACAGAACGGGGCAGTAAAAGTTTATTCCATTGATGTAGGATATGGACAGCTTGACTGGAAGCTTCGTAACGATCCGCGTGTAGTCTGTATGGAGAAAACCAATATCCGCTATGTGGTACCGGAGGATTTGGGAGAACCGGCAGATTTTTCATCAATTGATGTGTCCTTTATTTCTCTTACAAAAGTACTGCTTCCTGTAAGAAATCTCCTTACAGATGAGGGTGAGATCGTATGTCTGATCAAGCCGCAGTTTGAGGCGGGGAGAGAGAAAGTCGGAAAGAAGGGGGTTGTAAGAGATCCTGCTGTTCATCAGGAAGTGATCGAAAAAGTGCGCGATTATGCCATGAGTATTTTTATGGAGCCATGTCATCTTTCTTTTTCGCCAATTAAAGGACCGGAAGGAAATATCGAATATCTTCTTCATCTGAAAAAACATCCGGAAGGTACCGGGGTTACCGACAGCCTGAAGGTATCTGTAGAAGCTGTTGTGGCAGAGGCTCATGGACAGTTGGATTAAAAAGGCTGAGTCAGGAAGAAACTATGGACAGGTTTTATATTATTACAAACAGTGACAAGGATAAAAAACTTGAAATCACAGAAAAAATCGCAGATTATCTGAAAACACATCACAAAAACTGTGAAGTACAGCAGGCAGAAAGGAAACATGAGGGTTCCTTTCATTATACAGATCCTGATAAGGTTCCGGACGATACACAGTGTATTATTGTTCTGGGAGGAGATGGCACACTTCTTCAGGCAGCAAGGGATGTGGTGCATAAGGAAATTCCTCTTCTTGGAATCAATCTGGGAAATCTGGGTTTTCTTGCAGAAGTGAATCAGACCTCTCTGTACAGTGCTCTGGATCAGCTGATGGCGGATGATTACGAGGTAGAAGAACGCATGATGCTGGAAGGAAGGGTGTACCGCGGCAGAAAACTGATCGGACAGGATATTGCATTGAATGACATTGTGATCGGCAGAGACGGTCATCTCCGCGTGGTCCGGTTTAAGAATTATGTAAATGATGTTTATCTTAACTCTTATAATGCTGATGGAATTATTATTTCAACACCTACCGGATCTACCGGATACAGTCTGTCAGCGGGAGGACCTATTGTATCGCCCAATGCCGCCATGACGATCATGACTCCCATAGCACCACACACACTGAATACAAGAAGCATTATTTTTCCTGCGCAGGATGTGATCACTGTAGAGATAGGAAAAGGAAGACACTGTGACTGTGAAAAGGGAATCGCATCTTTTGACGGAGATACATTTATCCCCATGGTCACCGGTGACTGCATTCAGATCCGGCAGGCAGATGTAAAGACAAAGATTCTGAAGCTGAACCATTTAAGTTTTGTTGAGGTATTGCGCCGGAAGATGAGAGACAGCTGATCAGCAGGAGGAAATAAGGTGAAAGTTGCGAGACATGAGAAAATTATTGAACTGATTCATCAGTATGATATTGATACACAGGAAGAGCTGGCCTCCAGACTTAATGAGGCAGGATTTAAGGTGACACAGGCGACTGTATCCAGAGATATTCGTGCTCTCAAGCTGACAAAAGTGGCAGGAAAGGACGGAAAGTCTCGTTATGCAATTATTAATAATGAATCAGGAAGTCTTGGAGAAAAATATACAAGAGTACTGGAAGATACCCTGCTTTCTATTGATGTGGGACAGAATATCATTGTGATCAAAACCGTTTCCGGAATGGCCATGGGCGTGGCAGCAGCCCTGGATGCGTTGAAATGGCCGGAAATACTGGGATGTATTGCAGGTGATGACACTATTATGTGTGCTGCAAAGACTGCAGACATGGCACTGGGAGCAGCGGAGAAACTGAGAAGTTTTGTCAGATTGAATAAGTGATCCCACGAGTAACTGCTCAATACCTTTGCAGTTACGATCCTGAACTTTTAACATTACAAATGACTTGATTATGGAGGCAATAAATGTTAGCTCATCTGCATGTGAAAAATCTTGCACTGATAGAAGAAATAGAAGTGGAATTTGGTCCCGGACTGAATATCCTGACCGGTGAGACCGGAGCAGGTAAATCTATCCTTCTGGGGTCTATGCAGCTGATCCTGGGTGCAAAAACTTCTAAAAATATGATAAGGGAAAATGCATCCTATGCACTTGTGGAGCTGCTTTTTCAGGTAGAAAACGAGAAAGCGCTGGAGACACTGAAAGCACTGGATATCTGTCCGGAAGATGGACAGGTACTTCTGTCCAGAAAAATCATGGATGGAAGAAGCATCAACAAGATTAATGGAGAGACAAGTACTGTAGGTCAGATGAAGGCCGCTGCTGCATGCCTTTTGGATATCCATGGACAGCACGAGCATCAGTCACTTCTGTATCAGGATAAGCAGCTTGCAATCCTGGATGCATATGGAAAAGAAAAAATCCTTCCTGCAAAGGAGAAAGTATCTCTGGCATATAAAGAATACAGCAAATGCAAAACAGAACTTGGTTCCATGAATATGAATGAGGAGCAGAGGAATCGTGAGCTGGCTTTTCTGGAGTTTGAGATCAAAGAAATCGAGAAAGCAAATCTGCAGCTGGGAGAGGATGAGGAACTGGAAGCCCGGTACAGAAAAATGAGCAATGCAAAACTCATCGTTGACTCCCTGCAGCTTGTACATAATCTCACAGGCTATGAAAGCAAGGAAGGCGCCGGAGAGACTGTCGGAGAGGCATTAAAGGAATTCTCTCATGTAACACAGTATGATCCGGAGCTTACACCTCTTGCAGAGACACTTACTTCTGTAGACGGTCTTCTGAATGATTTTAACAGAGAAGTATCCGCTTATCTGGACGAGCTGACCTTTGATGAAGGAGAGTTTTATGAGACAGAGAGAAGACTGGATCTGATCAATGGACTGAAGGCAAAATATGGACGTACCATTGAGGAAATTTTCACATATCGCAAACTTCAGGAAGAAAAACTGGAAAAATTACATAAATATGAAGAAAATTTACAGGAATTAAAGGAGCGTCTCAGAGAACTGGAAAATATTCTTGAGAAAAAGTCGGATGAATTAGCAGAAATCCGTAAAGAATACAGTAAACAGCTTGAGCAGAAGATTATTCAGGGATTGAAGGATTTAAACTTCCTGGATGTGAATTTTGCCATTGATTTCCGAAAAAAGAAAAACTACACAGATAATGGAACCGATGATATCCAGTATCTCATTTCTACAAATCCCGGAGAAACTCTGAAGCCACTGGGACAGATCGTATCCGGCGGTGAGTTGTCTCGAATCATGCTTGCATTAAAGGCAATCCTTGCAGACAGAGATGAGATTGAGACATTGATCTTCGATGAGATCGATACTGGTATCAGTGGAAGAACTGCACAGAAAGTCTCTGAAAAGATGGCAGTGATCGGACAGCATCATCAGGTACTCTGCATCACGCATCTGCCGCAGATTGCAGCTATGGCAGACAGTCATTTTGAAATTGAAAAACATCTGCAGGGAACTGAGACTATTACCCAGATCCATGTGCTTAAAGAACATGATTCCATCCGCGAACTGGCAAGACTGTTAGGTGGTGCAGAAATTACACCTGCAGTTTTTGAGAATGCGAAAGAGATGAAAGAATTGGCACAGAAACAAAAAAATACAAGATTTAAATAAAATAATTGACCACATACTAAGAGAGGATAATCTTTGTGACGGATTGTTCTCTCTTATTTTTGTACCTTTCGGGTTTACTGTGATGGGAAGTGTTTTATGGCAATTTCACAGTTACAGAATTTCATAAATACAGAATGAAAGGATGTGCATAACAATGAACAAAAGAAAATACAGACTTTTTGTCATCTGTTGTCTTGTGCTGGATCTGTTGGTGATGCTGATATCAGGTTACAGATATCTGGACAGAAAGATACCTGACGAAATTCAGATTTCCAGAGGCAAAAAAACAGAAGATGTCACAGAAGTTTTGTCAACACCGTTTGTTACATTTGAAGAAGCAGTTACTGTTTCGCAGGATGGAGGCTATATTCTGCCCTGTAAACTTTTGGGTTATATTCCATTTAAAGAAATAAAAGTAACACCTGCAGATGATCAGGAAATTTATGTCAGCGGAAGCACCATAGGAATTTATATGCAAACAGAAGGTGTTCTGGTGATTGACACCGGTGAAATTCAGAATCGGAATGGTGAGACAGAGGAGCCTGCTAGAAATATTATCAGACAGGGAGATTACATTATCTCATTTAACGGAGAAAAAATCTCTACAAAAAGAGAACTGATAGATGACATCTCAGAACTTGATGGCAGCGAAGTTACACTGGGGATAAGCCGTAAAGGAGAGAGTATTCCTGTATCTGTAACTCCTGTAAAAGACAAAAAAGGAGACTATAAACTTGGAATCTGGGTAAGAGATGACACGCAGGGGATAGGAACGCTTACCTACGTAGATCAGAATGGTAATTATGGTGCCCTTGGCCATGGAATCAGTGATATAGACACTGCCCAGCTTCTGAATATCCGAAACGGAGCTTTGTATAAAGCCCGGATTCTTGCGATTAACAAAGGAAGTAAAGGCAATCCCGGCGAACTTGCAGGATACATCTGCTATGATGACAGAAATATTCTTGGAACTATCGAAGCAAACAGCAGAAACGGAATTTATGGTCAGTTCACAGGGATTGCAGATGATGCGATCACTTTAAAGAAAATGCCGGCTGCGTATAAGCAGGAAGTGAAGATTGGAACAGCCACAATTCTCTGCAGTACAGATGGCAAGGTAAAAGAATATGATGCAGAGATCAGAAAAATAGATTTGAATCATGAAGATACCAACAAAAGTTTTGTGATAAAGGTGACAGATAAAGAACTCCTGGAAGCTACAGGAGGGATTGTACAGGGGCTCAGCGGAAGCCCGGTTATCCAGAATGGAAAAATCATTGGTGCGGTAACTCATGTATTTGTTCAGGATGCTTCCAGCGGATATGGAATCTTTATTGAAAATATGCTGAAAAATACAGAAAGACTCTTTTAATGGATGATCAGGATTATGAAACAAAAATCTGATTATTGTCGAAATATATCAGATGCCTGTGAAAAATGAAAATAAAGAAAAAAGAATCACCAAAACTGTCGACATAAAATAGGACAAATTTCTCTCTGTGTCTTGATTTTTCCGTAAGCATTCCTCTATAATATGTGATGAACCGAAAAAAAAAGAGATTTATTGAAAAATGGGGGAGGAGTGAAATTTATGGAAAAATTAAATGTGGCAATTGCAGATGATAATGAGAAAATGGTGGAAGTACTTGGTCAGATAATAGAAGAAGACAAAGATCTGGAACTTGTGGGAAAAGCGCATAACGGAGAAGAAATCTGTAATATTATACGTGAAAAGGAACCGGACGTTGTGGTTCTGGATATTATTATGCCGAAAATGGACGGACTGGCAGTAATGGAGAAATTTGCCAATGACAAAAGTCTCAAAAAGATCCCATCATTTATCGTAGTTTCGGCAGTCGGTCAGGAACGTATTACAGAAAATGCATTTAACTTAGGGGCAGATTATTATATCCTGAAGCCTTTCGATAATCAGATGCTGCTTAATCGTATCAAACATGTGCGCAGAGCCGGCGAGAGAAGAATACGTCAGATCGGGCGGCAGCCTGAAAGGACAGAAGACAATCCGGTACCTGTGAGAAATCTGGAAACAGACGTGACAAATATCATTCATGAGATTGGAGTGCCTGCACATATTAAAGGATATCAGTATCTGCGTGACGCCATCATCCTGTCAGTTAATGACATGGAGATGCTTAATTCCATTACCAAGATACTGTATCCTACGATTGCAAAGAAACATCAGACAACAGCCAGCAGAGTGGAACGGGCTATCAGACACGCCATTGAAGTTGCCTGGAGCAGAGGAAAAATGGACACAATAGATGAATTATTCGGTTACACAGTCAGTACAGGAAAAGGAAAACCCACAAATTCAGAATTTATTGCTCTGATTGCAGATAAAATCAGACTGGAATATAAAAATCGCTCTTTCCAATAGTCATAGTTTGGAGTATAATTATTCAATAAAGGCTACCAAGGAGGGTTTTTCGCATGAAAAATATTTTATTTGCAACATCTGAAGCTGTACCATTTATCAAAACAGGAGGTCTGGCAGATGTAGCTGGCTCATTGCCGAAATATTTTGATAAACGATATTTTGATATTCGTGTGATCTTACCGAAATATGCCTGTATGAAACAGGAATGGAAAGATAAAATGAACTATATCACACATTTCTACATGGATCTTGGATATAAGAACTGCTATGTAGGAATCATGCACATGGAGTACGAAGGAATTCAGTTTTATTTTATTGACAATGAATACTATTTCAGCGGACCCAAACCGTATGATGGAGGAACATGGGATCTGGAGAAATTTGCATTCTTCTCCAAAGCTGTACTGTCAGTTCTTCCGGTTATCGGATTCAGACCGGACATTATACACTGTCATGACTGGCAGACCGGACTTGTTCCCGTATATCTGCACGACAGCTTCCAGCAGAATGAATTTTTCTGGAATATCAAGACGATCATGACAATACATAACCTTAAATTCCAGGGTGTATGGGATGTACAGACAATCAAGAATATCACAGGACTGTCCGATTATTATTTTACAGCAGACAAACTGGAAGCATATAAAGATGCCAACTATCTGAAGGGCGGTATTGTGTTTGCAGATGCAGTCACTACTGTAAGCAATACTTATGCAGAGGAAATCAAGACACCGTTCTATGGAGAAAAACTGGACGGTCTGATGTGTGCGCGTGCAAACAGCCTGCGTGGAATTGTAAATGGTATTGATTACAATGAATTCAATCCTGAAACAGATCCATATATCACAAAGACTTATAATGCAACAACTTTCAGAAAAGAGAAAGTTAAGAACAAACTTCAGCTGCAGAGAGATCTTGGATTGCAGGAAGATCCGAAGACGATGATGATAGGTATTGTATCACGACTGACAGATCAGAAAGGGTTTGATCTGATCGCATATGTGATGGATGAGCTTTGCCAGGATGCTATCCAGCTTGTAATTCTTGGAACCGGTGATGAACGTTATGAGAATATGTTCCGTCACTTTGACTGGAAATATCATGGAAAGGTATCTGCTCAGATCTATTATGATGAGAAAATGTCTCACCGTATCTATGCATCAGCAGATGCGTTCCTGATGCCGTCCTTATTTGAGCCATGTGGTTTGAGTCAGCTGATGAGTCTCCGTTACGGAACACTTCCGATCGTCAGAGAAACAGGTGGACTGAAGGATACGGTCGTACCTTATAATGAATATGAGGGAACTGGAAACGGATTTTCTTTCAGAAACTACAATGCGCATGAGATGCTTGCAACAGTGCGCAATGCGGAAAGAATCTATTATGATAAGAAACGTGAATGGAATAAAATGGTTGATCGTGCTATGGCAGCTGATTTTTCATGGGGTAATTCCGCACGTCAGTATGAAGAAATGTACAACTGGCTGATTGGTGATAAATAGAAATAGAGAGAAATATTAAAAACTACGAAAGAGCAGGGAATGTAAAAAAAGCACATTCCCTGCTTTTACTGTTATGTTGTTACTGTTTACACACCATTATCCCGCGAGGTGTTTTGGCATGAATATGCCAAAATCCCGAGACATACAAGCCGAAATTCCATTGCCGCAGGTAATCTGAAATGAATTTTGGCAACGTTACTGAGAACGGAGTGAACAGTAACATGAAAAGGTTATTCAGGCAGAATAAAAAGCTTGACATTTGACAGGAAGTATAATACTATAATGAATAGAAAACGAACATAAGTTCTTAAAGGGCTGAAGGAGATTAAAATAAATGATAAATGAAGAAAAGCAGAAAGCACTGGAAGCAGCGCTTGGACAGATTGAGAAACATTACGGGAAAGGATCGGTCATGAAACTCGGGGAATCCGGAGCAAATATGCAGGTGGAGACAGTCCCTACCGGATCTTTAAGTCTTGATATTGCACTTGGAGTAGGCGGTGTTCCCAAGGGACGTATCATCGAGATTTACGGACCGGAATCCAGCGGTAAGACAACCGTTGCACTTCACATGGTTGCGGAAGTGCAGAAACGAGGCGGGATTGCCGGATTTATTGATGCAGAACATGCTCTGGATCCTGTCTATGCAAAGAATATCGGTGTAGATATCGATAACCTGTACATATCACAACCGGACAATGGAGAACAGGCACTTGAGATCACAGAGACGATGGTGCGTTCCGGAGCTGTGGATATTGTGATCGTTGACTCGGTTGCCGCACTTGTACCGAAGGCGGAGATTGATGGAGATATGGGTGACAGCCATGTAGGTCTTCAGGCCAGACTGATGTCACAGGCTCTCCGTAAACTTACAGCAGTGATCAGTAAATCTAATTGTGTAGTTATCTTTATCAATCAGCTGCGTGAGAAAGTTGGAGTTATGTTTGGAAACCCTGAGACAACGACAGGTGGGCGTGCTCTGAAATTTTATTCATCTATCCGCATGGATGTCCGCAGAGTAGAGACATTGAAACAGGGCGGTGAGATGGTGGGAAACCACACCAGAATCAAAGTTGTGAAGAATAAGGTGGCTCCGCCGTTTAAACAGGCAGAATTTGATATTATGTTCGGAACCGGCATTTCCAAAGAGGGAGATATTCTTGATTTGGCAGCGGAGTGCGGAATTGTAAATAAGAGCGGTGCATGGTACGCATATAACGGAGATAAGATCGGACAGGGACGTGAAAATGCGAAGATTTTCCTGAAAGAGCATACAGATATCTGTGATGAGATTGAGAAGCAAGTCAGAATCCATTATCATCTTCTTCCGGATGAAGAAGGACAGGCCAAAGAGCCGGTGCCAGCAACAGGTGATGTACCGGATGCTTCTGAGGAGTGATCATGGGGAATTCATCCGGAGATCTGAGAGAATTTCTCAGGAATGCAGAGGCTTTAAAGAGACAGACTGTACAGAAACAACAGAAAAATTTAATGGAAGAACCTGAAGAATACAGAGACGCAAGGCGTAAAGCCATGCGTCTCTTAGAACATATGGATCGGACGGAGAAGGGATTGAGAGAGAAATTGCGTCAGGCGGGATTTACCAGTCAGGCGGTTGATCATGCTCTGACATATGTTGAAGCCTATGGATATATAGATGATGAACGATATGCCAGAACTTATATTGCATACAGAATGGATACAAAGAGCCGGCAGAAGATCATCCGGGAACTTATGGGAAAGGGAATAGACAGGAAAACAGCGATAAATGCATGGGAGGAAGAGGCTGCCTTAAATATGCCTGATGAAAAAGAAATCCTCTATCGAACCATAGAAAAGAAATATTCGCCGGATACTGAGCTGGATGAGAAAAAAATGCGTCGGCTCTATGGTTATCTTGTGAGAAGAGGATTTGGATATTCAGACATTGCAGATACTCTTGAGAATATGAATATCAGACTTGTACATACATATTCGGATGAATCATAGTATACTCCATTGTATGTATATTGCAAAATATATTACTGAGAACAGAACGAACAGTAATTAAATATAGGAAAAATATTCAAACAATTATCCTGAAAAACTTGACATAAGTATGAAAAAAAGATAAACTTGTATTGTTGTATTTGTACAATGAAAACTAAATAAGGAGGTGCTCCTGTGACAACAACAATTATTGTTGCAATTGTCGCTGTGGTAGTCGCGCTACTTATTGCAGTTCCTGTTACTTGCAAAGTCGCTGTGAACAATAAAATCCAGAAGGATGCCGAGATTGTTGGGACAGCAGAAGACAAAGCAAGAAGCATCATAGATGAAGCTCTGAAAACAGCTGAGACTAAAAAAAGAGAAGCTTTATTGGAAGTGAAGGAAGAATCTCTCCGTACAAAAAATGAACTGGAGAAAGAAACCAAGGAACGAAGAAACGAACTGCAGAAATATGAAAATCGTGTATTAGCAAAAGAATCCGCGGTTGACAAGAAAGCAGATGCAGTTGAGAAGCGTGAAGCGGAATGCACAGCGAGAGCAGCTGAGGTGCAGAAGAAAGAAAAACGGGTAGAAGAACTTGAGCAAAAAGGAGTACAGGAACTGGAACGAGTTTCAGGTCTGACCTCCGAACAGGCAAAAGAAGAATTACTCAGATCCGTTGAAGATGATGTAAAAGTGGATGTAGCCAGACTTTACAGGGAATTGGAAAGCAGGGCAAAGGAAGAAGCTGGTAAG
Source organism: Blautia sp. DFI.6.71 (assembly GCF_020593585.1). Classification (NCBI taxonomy): domain Bacteria; kingdom Bacillati; phylum Bacillota; class Clostridia; order Lachnospirales; family Lachnospiraceae; genus Blautia; species Blautia sp. DFI.6.71. Next base: position 97,948 of record NZ_JAJDMJ010000004.1, on the reverse strand, counting down.
AAGGCTAAGGAATATGTTGTCAATGCCATCCAGAAATGTGCAGTTGACCATGTAGCTGAAACTACCATTTCGGTTGTTCAGCTTCCGAGCGATGAGATGAAAGGAAGGATTATTGGTCGTGAAGGCCGTAATATCCGTACTCTTGAGACACTTACAGGTGTGGATCTTATTATTGATGATACACCGGAAGCAGTTGTGTTATCTGCTTTTGATCCGATACGTCGTGAAGTTGCACGTGTAGCTCTTGAGAAACTGATCGTAGATGGACGTATCCATCCGGCCAGAATCGAAGAGATGGTTGAGAAAGCCCAGAGAGAAGTAGAAGCGCAGATTCGCGAAGATGGTGAGAATGCAGCTATGGACGTTGGAGTTCATGGTATTCATCCTGAATTACTGAAACTTCTTGGACGTATGAAGTTCCGTTCAAGTTATGGACAGAATGCTTTAAGACATTCTATTGAGGTAGCTCAGTTATCCGGAATGCTGGCCGGTGAGGTTGGCGTAGATGTCCGTATGGCTAAGAGAGCAGGTCTTCTTCATGATATTGGTAAATCAATTGACCATGAAGTAGAAGGATCTCATATTCAGATTGGTGTGGATCTCTGTAAGAAGTATAAGGAATCCCAGATTGTTATCAATACGGTCGCATCTCATCATGGTGACTGTGAGCCGGAATCTCTGATTGCATGTATTGTACAGGCTGCAGATGCTATTTCAGCGGCGAGACCTGGTGCAAGAAGAGAAACGCTGGAAACTTATACCAATCGTCTGAAACAACTGGAGGATATTACGAACCAGTTTAAAGGTGTTGATAAATCTTTTGCCATTCAGGCGGGAAGAGAAATACGTGTAATGGTAGTGCCGGAGCATGTTAATGATGCAGATATGGTTCTCCTTGCGCGCGATATTGCGAAACAGATTGAAGCAGAACTTGAATATCCCGGTCAGATTAAAGTCAACGTGATACGTGAAAGCAGAGCGATTGACTATGCGAAATAATATGATTGTTCATTTTATGGACTATCGTGGACAGTTCTTTGCAGATATAAACTGTGCAGATTGTATTTATACAGTCTGTGCAGTTTTTTTATGTTATGTTATAGGAAATTACTCCGTAATGTTCCTATAACATAAAAAAGCCCTCCGGACACGATTCTTTCTTGTAAAGACAGGAATACTTCCTGGAATTTCTCAGTAAACTGGTATAGGGTGATAGAATGAAGAAAAACAGAACGGGAACCAAAAAATTTCCTGCGCTTATTTTATTTCTTCTTGGATTTCTGGCCGGAAATCTGATACCGAATATAATCTGGAAGGCAAAATGGCAGCAGAAAACATGGGCATCGGTATATTTTCTGAGTACATTTGCAGGAAAAAATACAGGCAATATTGAATATCTGAAAGAAATATTAAAATACAGAGGTGCTTTTTATCTGTTGAATATAATCTGTGGATTTTCGGTTTTTGGTGCGCCGCTTGCTGTTATAACGCTTCTGGGATCAGGATTGTATGCAGGTATGATAATGACTGTTTCTATACTGGAATTTGGATTTGCAGGCGGAGTGATCGGAATGGGACTTTTGCTGCCGCAATATTTATTTTACATTCCGGTCTGGCTTTATTCTATGGAACAGGAATGGAAGATATCATCAGAAATATGGAGAAACAGAGGTCTGATTTCCGGAGAAGTCAGTATTTATCTTAAAAAAATGTGTATTGCAGCAGTAGGATATTTTCTGGGAATACTTATCGAATGCTATGTGAACCCTCTGATCATTGACATTATTCTGAAATATATAAAAATTTTTTAATGACATATTTACTATATTTAGTATTGGTTGTCATAAAATCTCCGACATATGGTATTTGATGCTGAAAAAGCTTGAAATACAAGGATTTTTCTCGAAAAAAAGGTTTGATTTTATGTAAAATAAACAGTATAATACATATACATTTTATCGGGGAGAGTACGATTTTCTGCTGATAAACTGCGAAGAGGATTAATTTTCATCTGATCGCAGGAGCTACAGGCAGCGGATATTTTGATTAAAAGGAAACGGGAATATGGACATAGAAATAAGGGAATTTATTACATATCTGCATAATACAAAAAAAACATCGGCAAATACAGAGATCTCATACCAGAGAGATCTGAAAAAAATGGCGGAATTTCTGAAGGAACGGGGAATCAGAAATTATAAAGATGTAAAAGAACTTGAGCTTGAAGGGTATATCAGTTACATGGAACGTGAGAAGTTTGCGTCATCTTCCATTTCCAGAAGCGTTGCTTCTATGAGAGCATTTTTTCAGTATCTGTGGAAGGAAGGCGTGATCGCAGAAGATCCGGCAGATAACCTGAAACCTCCGAAGGTTGAGAAAAGGGCACCTGAGATACTTACCATAGAAGAAGTGGATAAATTACTTCAGCAGCCGAAATTGGATACCCCTAAAGGGATAAGAGATTCAGCAATGCTGGAATTGCTGTATGCAACAGGTATGAGAGTCAGTGAGATGCTTCATCTTCAGATTTTTGATGTCAATCTCCAGTTTGGATATGTGGTCTGTAATGAGAATGGAAAAGAGAGGATTATCCCTATTGGTATTCCATGCAAGAAGGCAATGGAACGGTATCTGCAAACAGCCAGAACTGTTTTTGTGAAAGATGAGAAAGAAACAGCATTATTTACAAATTGTTCAGGGAAAGCGATGAGCCGTCAGGGATTCTGGAAAGTATTAAAGGGATATGCGGATGATGCCGGTATCAAAAGGGATATTGCCCCGCATACATTGAGACATTCTTTTGCTGTGCATATGCTGCAGAATGGTGCGGATATACGAAGCGTTCAGGAAATGCTGGGACATTCCGATATTTCCACTACGCAGATTTATCTGGGCATGAATATGAATAAAATGCGTGATGTGTATATGAAAACACATCCACGTCATTAAAAACTTATTATTTATGAGGATTGCTATAATGTCAAATGAAAAAGCTTCTATAGTCTGTTTTGAACAGTTTATAGAAGCTTTTTTAACTGAATCAAGTAAGTCCCCTGCTTTAATTGCGAAGAGCAATAAGCAGTGGGTGGCTGAATAGTTTTTTCCTGTAATGTCATAACATGTGCTATTTACAGATAATGTAATTACAGCGATCCATCTGATCAGAGAGTATGGAATGTTGTTTATAAACAATAACGGATCAACACATCTCAGCAATTGTATACAGAAGACGTTCGGATTCTTCCCATCCAAGACATGGATCGGTAATAGATTTTCCGTAAATATGATCACATCCGATCTTCTGATTTCCCGGTTCAATATAACTCTCGATCATAAGCCCTTTTACCAGGGTATGAAGTTCCGGGTCTACCTGGCGGCTGTGGAGAACTTCTTTTGCAATACGAACCTGCTGGTCATATTGTTTATTAGAATTAGAGTGGTTGGTATCAACGATAACAGCCGGATTTCTAAGGTTTTTCTCCTGATATTTCTCCCAGAGAAGACGAAGATCCTCGTAATGATAGTTCGGGATTGCCTCCCCATGTTTATTTACGGCACCGCGGAGAATTGTATGAGCCAGTTCATTACCTGTTGTTTCTACTTCCCAGCTTCTGTAGATAAAACGATGTCCGCCCTGAGCTGCTACAACGGAATTGAGCATGACTGCAAGATCGCCGCTGGTTGGATTTTTCATACCTGCAGGAACTTCCATGCCGCTGACGGTAAGACGATGCTGCTGGTCTTCCACAGAACGTGCACCTACTGCCACATAAGAAAGCAGGTCAGAAAGGTAACGGTAATTTTCTGGATAAAGCATCTCATCTGCACAGGTCATACCACTGGTCTGGATTGCATGGATATGCATTTTACGGATTGCTACAAGCCCTGCAAGAAGATTTGGCTGTTTCTCGGGATCCGGCTGGTGAACCATACCTTTATAGCCTTCTCCTGTTGTTCTTGGTTTGTTTGTATAAACACGTGGAACGATCAGAACCTTGTCAGCTATTTTCTCCTGAACATTGCGTAATCTGGTAAGATAGTCCAGAACAGCATCTTCATTATCTGCTGAACAAGGACCGATGATTGCAAGGAATTTATCGGACTTTCCGGTAAAAACATCACGCAGTTCTTTATCTCTTGCATCTTTAACAGCCTGAATTTCAGCATCAATGGGATACTGATTACGGATTTCTTCAGGGGTTGGTAATTTTTTGATAAAATCGAATCCCATAGTAATATCTCCTTTGTGTCTATTTGTCTTGCTTTTTTCGGAATTTATTATAAACCATTCCTATCTGAATGTCGATAGCCAAAATATTTTCGGATGACTTTCTGCGATCATATCGTTACTGTTCATTCTGTTCACAGTAACGCAGCCAGAATTCATTTCAGATTGCCTGCGGCAATGGAATTTTGGCCTGTATGTCTCTGGATTTTGGCATATCCATGCCAAAACACCTCGCGGGATAGTGGAGTGTGAATAGTAACTATCAAGTCTCTTAATCAATATGCATTATTTACGGGGATTGCTATAGTTGTTTTGCAGTATTTGTAAACTGTGCAGGATGCTGAGCGCCAGTTCGCTGCAGAGAATCCCGTACAGATATCCCCGGATTCCCAGAACAGGGATTGCAAACAGCACGAAACTGATCCGGATGCAGACGCTGATCACACTGTGCAGCAGGCAGATGCCGGATTTTCCAAGGCCGTTGAGTACGCTGGTGAGAGTGGTGTTCAGGTACAGAAAAGGACAGATATAGGACATGGTATGGATATAGATTCCGGCTGTCTGACTGTGAAACAGAAAATTTCCAAGAAATTCTCCAAGAAACAGAAAAAAAACCAAGCAGGATCCGCCTAGCAGCAGACAGTATCGGAAAATCCTGCCGATCACATATTGGATTCGCTTTTGATACCCCAGAGTCTGCAGCTGGGTAATGGAGGGAATCAGCATGGCCGCAGCCGAGTTTGTAAGCGTAGCGGGGAAAAGAATAAGCGGAAGTGCCATCCCTGTAAAGATTCCGTAAACACTCAGGGAATCTTTGGGAGTAAGTCCTGACATTTGCAGCCTTGCAGGTATAAGAATCACTTCAATACTTCCCAGAAGGGTGAGCAGTATTTTATTCATGGTAAGAGGAACGGAAATATGGAGCAATTTTCTGAGAACAGAAAGCGGTCTTCTGATATTCCGGATACTATAATGTGTTACCTTAAAATGCATACTGACTGCGAAAAGAGAAATAAAAGATGAGGCTATTTCCCCGATAAGATTTCCGCCGACTGCAATTGCCGGAGTGATGTTTCGCCCTTGCGATGCACAGATCAGATAAAGAATATAGCATCCGCCTGTGCGGAAAAGCTGTTCCAGAAGCTGGACTCCTGCGGGAAATCCGGCCTGTTTTCTTCCCAAATAATAGCTGCTGATACAGGTATGAAGTGTACTCAACGGAATACTCAGAGAAAGAATCCGTATCAGACCGGAGGTCTGTGACTCTTTCAGAATCTGTACTGCCCAGAAATCCGCATAGCTGTAAAGAAACCAGGAGAATACCAGGGAGAAAACAACAGAAAATACAGTTCCCACGACAAAATAATCTGAGATATGACGACTGGGATTTTTGGAAACTTTTTCTGCGGCAGTGAGGCGGGAGATTGCAGTCTGGATACCGGAAGCGCAGATGGACATGATCAGAATCTGCAGTGGAAGTATAAGCTGAAAGATACCAAGCCCATGTGCACCAATGGTGTGTGACAGGAATATTCTGTAAAAGAACCCCATAAGTCTGCTTAACAAACCGGCAAATGTAAGAAGTAAAGTTCCTTTGATAAAAAGTTTTTTTGACATAATGAAAAATCCAGACCTTTTCATGCGCAGCAGGTGCGAATATCCGCTTGACTAAAAAACAGTAACCTGCCGAAACGCCTTTACAGCAATATATGAACAAAACAGCCTTGACAGAACGGTTTGTTTCTGGTAAAGTAATCATGAAATCCGAGGGAAACACTGGGAATTAAAAAACGAGGTGAGAAAATGAAACTCTCAACAAGAGCCCGTTATGGCTTGAAAGCATTGATAGATCTTGGTTTGCACAGTGCGAATGAAGCGATATCTTTACAGAGTATTGCGGAGAGACAGGATATTTCCACAAGCTACCTCGAACAGCTTATGGCCATGCTTAAGAAGGCCGGTCTTGTAAAGAGCAGCAGAGGGGCTTACGGCGGATACCAGCTTGGCAAGCCGGCAGATGAGATCTCGGTCGGTGAAGTCCTGCGTGTGCTGGAAGGCAGCCTGGAAGCAGCAGCCTGTCCCGGGATTGAGAATGACGGAACCTGCCATGGCAGTGATGTATGTGTGGCAAAGCTCGTCTGGAAGAGAATCAATGACAGTATTACAAGCGCTGTCGATACCCTGATGCTTGGTCAGCTGATCGAGGAAAGCAGAAGAGTACATGAAGAAAAAATGGAAAGTCAGGGCATGGAAGAAAATGTACCGGACATACTTAAATAAAACAGGAGGACAAGAAAATGGGAAAAATGATTTATCTGGACAATGCAGCAACAACTAAAACAGCACCGGAGGTTGTCCAGGCAATGCTGCCATATTTTTCAGAATATTATGGCAACCCGTCCAGTATTTATGATTTTGCAGGCAAGAGCAAAGAGGCGATCACCAAAGGAAGAGAGCAGATCGCAGAAGTTCTTGGAGCAAAGAAAGAAGAAATTTATTTCACAGCAGGTGGTTCCGAGTCTGATAACTGGGCTCTGAAGGCTACCTTTGAGGCATATAAAGCAAAAGGAAACCACATCATCACAACAAAGATCGAGCATCATGCAATTCTCCATACCTGTGAATATCTGGAGAAACGCGGCGCAAAGATCACATATGTAGATGTAGACGAGAACGGTATTGTAAAACTGGATGAACTTGAGAAAGCAATCACACCGGAAACAATCCTGATTTCTGTAATGTTTGCAAACAACGAGATTGGTTCTATCCAGCCGATCAAGGAAATCGGACGTATCGCAAAAGAGCATGGAGTGCTTTTCCACACAGATGCTGTTCAGGCATTCTGTCAGGTTCCGATCAATGTGGATGAATGCAATATTGATATGTTAAGCTCCAGCGGACATAAGATCAATGGACCAAAAGGAATCGGTTTCCTCTACATTCGTAAGGGCGTAAAAATCCGTTCCTTTGTACATGGCGGTGCACAGGAACGTAAACGTCGTGCAGGTACAGAGAATGTGCCGGGAATCGTTGGATACGGTGTAGCAGCAGCACGTGCAAATGCATCCATGAAAGAACGTACTGACAAAGAAATCGCTATCAGAGATCATCTGATCCACAGAATTGAGACAGAGATTCCTTATGTAAAAGTAAACGGTGACCGTATAAAACGTCTTCCGAATAACGTAAATGTCAGCTTCCAGTTTGTTGAGGGCGAATCTCTCCTGCTGATGCTGGATAATTATGGAATCTGTGCATCCAGCGGATCTGCCTGTACATCAGGTTCTCTTGATCCGTCCCATGTACTTCTTGCAATCGGACTTCCGCACGAGATTGCACATGGTTCTCTGCGTATGACACTCAGCGAAGAGACAACAATGGAAGATGTAGATTTCGTAGTGGACAGATTGAAAGAAATTGTAGCGCACTTAAGAAGCATGTCTCCATTATATGAAGATTTCATGAAAAAACAGAATAAATAACAAAACAGAAGATAATTGTTTGTATTTTTGCAGTTACAACAGAAATAATATTAAAAGAAAGTCAGGATAACAGGAGGAAACACAAATGGCTTACAGTGAAAAAGTAATGGATCATTTTCAGCATCCGCGTAATGTAGGAGAAATAGAGAACGCAAGTGGCGTAGGTACAGTGGGAAATGCAAAATGCGGTGATATCATGAGGATTTTTCTTGATATCGATGATGAAACACATATCATCAAAGACTGCAAATTCAAAACATTCGGATGTGGTGCGGCAGTTGCAACCAGCAGCATGGCAACAGAGATGGTAATGGGAAAAACCATCGAAGAAGCTATGGAAGTTACAAATAAGGCAGTTATGGAAGCCCTGGACGGACTTCCGCCTGTAAAAGTACACTGCTCCCTGCTTGCAGAGGAAGCAATCCATGCGGCTCTGTGGGATTATGCACAGAAGCATCATATTGAGATTAAAGGTCTTAAGAAACCAAAGTCTGATATTCACGAAGGTGAAGAAGCAGAGGAAGAAGAATATTGATTATAGCAAAAAATCTGAATCTGTTTGTAATCTGAAATCGTTATTTATAAAGAAGGGGCGGGTGATACTCATCATCTGCCCTGTGCTTTATATTATGGCATTATATGATACCAGGGACAAAAGATATTTTGTGAAGCAGTTCCCGCAATTTTTATTATATGATGCTGCTATAAATATTTTCTGCAGGAGGTAGAAATGACAGGACTTACAAATGAACAGGTGCAGGAGAGGATTGCAGAAGGAAAAGTTAATGTCAACGAGAACCCGAATACCAGAACCTACAAGCAGATCATTTTGGAAAACACGCTTACATTTTTTAACTTTTTAAATATTGCATTGCTTGTTCTGGTGCTTTTTGTGAGATCTTATAAGAACTCCATGTTTATGGGAATCATTCTGATCAATACAGTGATAGGTATTATTCAGGAGATCAGAGCAAAGAAGACGATTGACAAACTTGCAATTCTTACAGAGAGTAAAACAGTAGTTTTGCGTGAGGGGAAGAAATGGAGTATTTCCACAGAGAAACTGGTTCTGGATGATCTGATCTTTCTGAAAACAGGAGATCAGGTTCCGGCTGACGTAAAGGTACTGGAGGGAACTGTAGAAGTAAACGAGTCTCTACTCACCGGTGAGTCGGACAATCTGTCCAAAAGCCAGGGAGACGAACTTTTTTCAGGAAGCTTTGTGACATCAGGGGAAGCTTGCTGTCAGGTAATCCATGTTGGAAAAGATAATTATGCATCGCAGATCACAAGTGAAGCAAAGGAATTTAAACGTCATAATTCGGAACTTCGCAATTCTCTGAATGCGATTCTGAAGGTGATCAGTATCATTATCGTGCCTCTTGGTGCCATGTTGTTTTACAAGCAATATATGATCGTAGGAGATACACTGAAGGATTCTGTGGTAAATATGGTTGCCGCAGTACTTGGAATGATCCCGGAAGGCCTGGTACTTCTGACAAGTGTGGCACTGACATTGGGTTCTATGGTTCTTGCTACAAAGAAGACACTTGTGCAGGAGCTTTACTGTATTGAAACGCTGGCGAGAGTTGACACGCTCTGTCTGGATAAGACCGGTACGATCACAGAAGGGACCATGAAGGTTGAAGATGTGCAGTTGTATGATACAGCACAGACAACTGTTGTACAACATACAGCAAAATTTGATCCGGAAACAGGGGAGCCTGTTCAGAATGTGTCAGCATTAAAACCGGAGGTTACGGTATCAGCAGAGAAGGAAAACGGACAGATACAGGAAACAGTAAACTCAGAAACGGTATCTCAGGAAGAAAGACAGAAGCTTCAGGAAATTGACCACATTATGGGAAATATGATGTCAGTTCTTCATGATCAGAATGCAACAGCAGATGCGCTGAGAAAGCGCTTTCCTTCAAGAAATGACCTGAAACTGATCCATGCCATTCCTTTCTCCTCAGACAGGAAATACAGTGGTGCTGTTTTTGAAGGAAGAGGAACTTATCTGATGGGAGCTGCACAGTTCCTTTTTCCGGAAGGAAATGAAGAACTTCTGGAACATTGCAGCAGTTACGCACAGGAGGGATACCGTATCCTTGTTCTGGCTCACAGTGAACAGGAGACAAAAGGAACGGAACGCCCGACAGGACTTGAACCGTTGGGACTGTTTCTCATCACTGACGTGATACGTGAGGAAGCACCGGATACTCTGGCTTTTTTTGACAGCCAGGGAGTTGACCTTAAAGTTATCTCAGGAGATGATCCTGTGACTGTCTCTGCGATTGCAAAGAAAGCAGGACTGAAAAATGCCAATCATTATATCGATGCAACAACAATCAAAACTTCGGAAGAAATGCAGCGTGCAGTTGCAGAGTGCAGTGTATTCGGGCGTGTAACACCTCAGCAGAAGAAACAGATGGTACAGGCTCTTCAGTCACAGAAGCATACAGTTGCGATGACCGGTGACGGTGTAAATGACGTACTTGCACTCAAGGAAGCAGACTGCAGTATTGCCATGGCAGCAGGAAGCGATGCAGCTAAAAATATTGCAAATGTCGTTCTTCTTGATTCTAATTTCGGGGCAATGCCTCATATTGTAAATCAGGGCCGTCGTGTTGTAAACAATATCAGAAGTGCGGCATCCATGTTTCTGATCAAAACAATTTTTTCTGTTTTACTGTCATTGATCACAATTTTCTTTGGAGATGCATATCCCTTTGAACCAATCCAGATGTCACTGATCAGTGCCTGCGCAGTGGGAATTCCTACATTTCTTCTGACACAGGAGAATAATTACAATAAGATTGACCATACATTCCTGAGGCACGTATTTATGAATGCATTTCCTGCGGCAGTAACCATTACAGGATGTGTATTTACGATCATGCTGGTCTGTCAGGATGTATACCATTCCAACGTCATGCTTAATACAGCCTGTGTTCTGGTTACGGGGTGGAACTATATGTCTGCACTGCGTACAGTTTATTCGCCGCTGAACACATACAGAAAAGTGATCATTTATGGAATGCAGTTTGCATTTTTTATAAGTGCGGTTGTATTGCAGGATTTGCTGACACTGGGTTCTCTGGAATTTGGAATGATCATTCTGGTATTTGTACTGATGACATTCTCTCCAATCCTGATCGAAACTATTACAGAATGGATCAGGAGGATTTATGAGAAGTCACTGGACAGAGAAGATGAAAATAAAGGATTTTTTGCAAGATTTTTGGAAAGAGTCCAGAAGTAAAAAACGAGGACAATCTGTAAAATATGCAGATTGTCCTCGTTTGCATTATGCGGTCTGCGTTATGCAGATTAATGGTTTATTTCTTTCTGCACAGCCAGAAGCATCCAAATGCAGGGATCATAACACCTTTAGCTTCCATCTCATGTCCTGAGATAAGATCAGTGTATATGCCGTCATCTTCGTTGATCCATGCAACCTTATCCTGATCGCTGAAGTTATAGATTCCGATGAATTTCTCCTCTGCATTTTCGCGTACGATTGCAAGGATAGAAGAATCCCAGGTATCGATTGTACGAAGATCAGCTGTTGTATCAAAAACGCTGTGTGAACTTCTAATATGTTCCAGATGATCCAGTGCGTGGAAAAGTTTTCCCTGTACTGTATCTGCGATATTTCTGTTTGGAGCAAGTGACCAGTTGAATTCTCCTCTGTGAAGATAGCGGGAATCAACTGCCTTGTCAGGATCATCTTTATAAGAATAGTCGTTTACCTGACCAATCTCATCTCCGCTGTAGATTACAGGGATACCTGACTGGGAAAGCATAAATGCATGAAGTGTGATGTCATAGCGCACACTTCTGTCAACACCAGCTACATTTCCTTCAAAACCATATTTCTCAATGCCACACAGAGATGCGGTAGTACCGCAAAGTCTTGCATCACCCAGACGCGGGTCATCATTGTAAAGTTCACCGCGGCCAAATGTATCCGGATATTTGCCTGTAAAGAAATCATTCAGGAATTTCTTATGAGAAACCTCATCGATTGAGAAATTCTTCAGGAAATCATAATCCAGTCCCCAGCCAATATCATCGTGGCAACGCAGATAATTCTGGAAGATGTACTCTTTTGGAAGAGATCCCAGAATATCCAGCTGTCTGCGGAGCAGAGATACATCTTTGGTTGCAACTGTGTGCCAGGTGCTTGCCATAGTAGTAACGTTATACAGGATATGGCATTCCGGCTTTTCAAGTGTACCGAAATATGGAACAACTTTTTCAGGAGCCATGACAACCTCTCCGAGAAGAAGGACTCCCGGGCACACGATCTCGCAGATCATACGCATCATACGTACGATTGTGTGAACCTGTGGCAGGTTGCGGCAGTTTGTTCCAAGCTGCTTCCAGATATAAGGAACTGCATCGAGACGTACGATGTCAACACCCTGGTTTGCCAGATATAACATATTGTAGACCATTTCGTTAAACACAACAGGATTTCTGTAGTTTAAATCCCACTGGTATGGATAGAAAGTAGTCATGACATGCTTGTGAAGGTCATCCAGCCATGTAAAGTTGCCCGGTGCGGTAGTTGGGAATACCTGTGGACAGGTCTTCTCATAGAGAGCAGGAACATCGTAGGTATCAAAGAAGAAATAACGGTCCTGGTATTCTTTTTCACCTGCGCGAGCCCGTTTTGCCCACTCATGCTCTTCGGAAGTATGGTTCATAACGAAATCAAGGCAGATGTTGATGCCGCGTTCATGGCATTTGGAGGTAAGCTCTGAAAAGTCCTCCATAGTACCAAGCTCAGGCTGCACTGTGCGGAAGTCAGCTACTGCGTAACCACCGTCACTTTTTCCTTTCGGAGATGCGAGCAGAGGCATCAGATGAAGATAATTGACATTGCATTCTTCCACATAATCCAGATGTTCCTCCAGACCTTTTAAAGTATGTGCAAAATTGTTTACATACATCATCATGCCTACAAGGTCATTGCGTTTATACCAGTCCGGATCAGCCTCACGCTTTTTATCAGATGCCTTTAATGCTGAATTTCTGCTGTTATAGAAAGCTTCCATATTAGAAGTAAGATCATGCAGATAGGTCATGACATCATCACGATCCTGATATAATTCGCAATATAACCATTTCAGCTCATCATAATGTTTCTGAAAACGTTCGTTATATAAAGTAAGATCAACAGGAACGTCCAGTTTAACAGGTTCCACTTTGGAAGTCTCGACTTTAACAGGTTCTACTTTAGAAGTCTCGACCTTAACAGGTTCTACTTTAGAAGTCTCGACCTTAACAGGTTCCACTTTGGAAGTCTCGACCTTAACAGGTTCTACTTTAGAAGTTTCAACTCTGACAGGCTCAGTTTTGGAAGTAGTCACTTGTAAAATTTCTGATTCCTGCTTTCTGACTGTTGATGAAGAACGTTTCTTCTGGAGTCTTTTTTTAGCCATAATATTCCTCCCTGGTTTATGAAAAATACAGTAACCGGGCAGTGTCGGGACATATAAAACATAAATATGGAGACACCGGACAGTTACGAATATATACAGAAAGCTGCAATTTCCATATCTGCTGTCAGTTTTTTATCATGATCAGCTATGATGCAGACCAGAGAAACAGTATTTGGAGCAGTTTGGAAATTGGGCTTCTGAAATCATATGTAATATTATATTATAGGAACTGCCATATAGGCAAGTACTGACACGTTTTACAGAGAAATAAATTCCGGTTTACGGTCTTTGAAGATTGTATAGTAACGAAAACCACAGGCTTCCAGTACACGGGCAGCTTTATCAAATGCACAGGCGATTTTATCCGGAGTATGCGCATCTGCTCCGATGGTGATGATCTCTCCGCCAAGTTCTCTATAGCGCCTTATTACGGCAGTACATGGATTGGGTTCTCCAAGACCATAATGATATCCGCCTGTATTAAGTTCGATGCCTTTTCCCATGGAAATCAGTTTCTTCAGAATCTCATCCAGAATATCTTTATACCGTCCGTAAGAATATTCCCGGTTCTTGTTAGGACCATAACGGACAACATAATCAATATGTCCGTAAACATCAAATCCGTCATATGCGGAAATGTTTTCAAGAATGGATTCAAAATATTCCATATAACATAAAAATTCCTTACGTCCTTCAAAAAATTCCGGGTAATAAGGATCATACCCATGGACAAGATGGGATGAACCGATAACGAAATCAAAAGGTGTCTGAGAGAGAAGTGAGTCAAAATATTCTCCCAGATGCATCTGCAGTCCCAGTTCAATTCCGAAACGTACCTGAATTTTATCCTTATACATATCTGAAAGTTCAGCCAGCTTTTCTTTGTAAGCCGGAATATCCAGAGAAAAATCCAGATTGTCCGGAGTAACAGGGTAATCCGGATCCAGATGTTCCGTAAAAGTAATTCCCTGTAGTCCCGTTTCAACGGCGCGATGGATCATAACTTCCATAGGCGTATCCGAGTCAGCAGAAAAAGAAGAGTGCATATGACAATCCCACAATATTTGTCTGTCCATAATTTCAGTCCTTTCTTCTGTAAAAACAGTACTGTTATATTTGCGTGTGATATATTATAAATGAATACTGTGTCCTCTTAAATGGATATATCTGCACCTGAAATATCACAATTACAGGCCCGGATCAGTGTATTCATAAAGCACTGTATACACAGTATAACATATAATTTACATTTTTTACTTAATTTTTATCTGTTTTTTGGAAAATGGTCTTGAATTTTTGTTTAGAATTATGTACAATACATTACAGGTTGATGATTCTTTAACAAACAAAGGATTACCATAATTAACCACTTAATTCATAGGAGGAATTTTATCATGGCAGTAAAAGTTGCAATTAATGGTTTTGGACGTATTGGACGTCTTGCATTCCGTCAGATGTTTGGAGCAGAAGGATTTGAAATCGTAGCAATCAACGATTTAACATCTCCTAAAATGCTTGCTCACTTATTAAAATATGATTCAACACAGGGAAAATATGCTCTTGCAGATACAGTAACAGCAGGAGAAGATTCCATCACAGTTGACGGAAAAGAAATCAAAATTTACGCAAAAGCTAACGCTGCTGAACTTCCATGGGGAGAAATCGGTGTAGACGTAGTTCTTGAGTGTACAGGATTCTATACATCCAAAGACAAAGCTCAGGCTCATATCGATGCAGGTGCTAAACACGTTATCATTTCCGCTCCGGCTGGAAACGATCTTAAGACAATCGTTTACAATGTAAACCATGAAACTCTTACAAAAGAAGATCACATCATCTCCGCAGCTTCCTGTACAACAAACTGCTTAGCTCCAATGGCTAAAGCATTAAATGATCTTGCTGCAATCAAATCCGGTATCATGTGCACAATCCACGCTTACACAGGCGATCAGATGACACTTGACGGACCACAGAGAAAAGGTGATTTAAGAAGATCTCGTGCAGCTGCAGTTAACATCGTTCCTAACAGCACAGGTGCTGCTAAAGCTATCGGTCTTGTTATTCCGGAACTGAACGGTAAACTTATCGGATCTGCTCAGCGTGTTCCTACCCCAACAGGTTCTACAACAATCTTAACAGCAGTTGTTGAAGGAAACGTAACAAAAGAACAGATCAACGCAGCTATGAAAGCAGCTTCTAATGAATCCTTCGGATACAACGAAGATGAAATCGTATCCAGCGATATCGTTGGTATGAGATTTGGTTCTCTGTTCGATGCTACTCAGACAATGGTTCTTCCACTTGAGAATGGCACAACAGAAGTACAGGTAGTTTCCTGGTATGACAACGAGAACTCCTACACAAGCCAGATGGTTCGTACAATCAAACACTTTGGTAAATTACTGAACGCTTAATTTTCAGTAAGTGTAAAGGAATAGACTCCAACGAAGGGTCCGGTCTGATTTGGACCGGACCCTTTTCGCGTGGTCTGGAATGACAGCAGGAAATCAATAAGTTACTGTTTACAGATATGCAGTAACTGTTAAAGAATATTATTAAGGAGGCACCACAAATGCTGAATAAAAAATCTGTTGATGATATCAATGTAAAAGGCAAAAAAGTTCTTGTAAGATGTGACTTCAATGTTCCTCTTCAGGATGGAAAGATCACAGATGAGAACCGTCTGGTTGCAGCTCTTCCTACAATCAAGAAGCTGATCGCTGACGGCGGAAAGGTTATCCTCTGCTCCCACCTTGGAAAACCGAAGGGAGAGCCGAAACCGGAATTATCTCTTGCACCGGTTGCAAAACGTCTTTCCGAATTATTAGGACAGGAAGTTAAGTTTGCAGCAGATCCTGAAGTAGTAGGACCTAACGCAAAAGCAGCAGTAGCTGAGATGAAAGACGGAGATGTTATCTTACTTGAGAACACACGTTATCGCGCAGAAGAAACAAAGAACGGAGACGAATTCAGCAAAGAACTTGCTTCTCTTTGTGATGTATTTGTTAATGATGCATTTGGTACAGCTCACAGAGCACACTGCTCTAATGTTGGTGTGACCAAATATGTTGATACAGCAGTTGTTGGTTACTTAATGCAGAAGGAAATCGATTTCCTTGGAAATGCAGTGAACAATCCTGAGAGACCGTTTGTTGCTATCCTTGGCGGAGCTAAGGTTTCCAGCAAGATTTCTGTAATCAATAACCTTCTTGATAAAGTAGATACTCTTATCATTGGTGGTGGTATGTCTTACACATTCTCAAAAGCTATGGGTGGACATATCGGAACATCTCTTTGTGAGGATGATTATCTTCAGTATGCATTGGACATGATGAAGAAAGCAGAAGACAAAGGTGTGAAACTTCTTCTTCCGGTAGATAACAGAATCGGTGATAACTTCTCTAATGACTGTAATATCCAGGTTGTTAAACGTGGTGAGATTCCGGACGGATGGGAAGGAATGGATATCGGACCGGAAACAGAGAAGCTTTTCGCTGACGCTGTAAAAGATGCTAAGACAGTTGTTTGGAATGGACCGATGGGCTGCTTCGAAATGCCAAACTTCGCTCATGGTACAGAAGCTGTTGCAAAAGCACTTGCTGAAACAGATGCCACAACTATTATCGGTGGTGGTGATTCTGCAGCTGCAGTTAACATCCTTGGTTATGGCGACAAGATGACACACATCTCCACAGGTGGCGGTGCATCTCTTGAATTCCTGGAAGGAAAAGAACTCCCGGGTGTTGCAGCAGCAAACGATAAATAAGAATATAATAACATCCCACAGGGATACTAAGGAGATAAATCATCATGGCAAGAAAGAAAATTATCGCTGGTAACTGGAAAATGAACATGACACCAAGCGAAGCCGTTAAATTAGTAGAAACATTAAAACCATTAGTAGTTAACGATGAAGTAGACGTAGTATTCTGCGTACCTGCAATCGATATCATCCCGGTTGTAGAAGCTGCTAAGGGAACAAACATCCAGGTTGGTGCTGAGAACATGTACTTTGAAGAGAAAGGTGCATACACAGGAGAAATCTCCCCTGCAATGCTCGTAGATGCCGGAGTTAAATATGTTGTTCTCGGACATTCCGAAAGAAGAGAATACTTCGGAGAAACAAACGAAGATGTTAACAAGAAAGTTCTCAAAGCTTTCGAACATGGAATTACACCTATCATGTGCTGTGGCGAAACTCTTACTCAGAGAGAACAGGGCGTGACAATGGATTTCATCCGTCAGCAGGTTAAAGTTGGATTCCAGGGTGTTACAGCAGATCAGGCTAAGACAGCAGTTATCGCTTACGAGCCAATCTGGGCAATCGGAACAGGTAAAACAGCTACAACTGAGCAGGCTCAGGAAGTATGCGCAGGTATTCGTGCATGCATCGCTGAAATCTATGATGAAGCAACAGCAGAAGCAATCCGTATCCAGTATGGCGGATCTGTAAATCCTGCAACAGCACCTGACTTATTCGTTCAGAACGATATCGATGGCGGCCTTGTAGGTGGTGCTTCTCTGAAAGCTGATTTCGGAAAGATCGTAAATTACAAATAAGAATAAAAAACTGATTATAAGCAGATAATCTTTGTGTCCAAACGAGAAATAATATAATGCCCCTGAATACAGGAAAATTGGTAATTTTACTGATTGGATTGTATTCAGGGGATTGTTATAGTTGAAGCAGGTAAGTTACCTGCTTTAATTGCTGTTGCGAATATTTGTTTGGCTATGTCAGACACATAGTATCTTATGAAATTAATATGTATAAAGAAAAAGACAGCTTCATTACTGAAACTGTCTTTTTTATCTGGTGTAAAAATCTGCTGTAAGCTGTTTCTTTTGTACTTTGGGTAAATCTCTTTTGCACGAAAGGAATGCCTCGATACTTTTGTATTTTGACTATTTATCAGGTGTATTTAGTTCATGTATTTTATCTTTTGTATTTTGGAGTATTTCTGAGTTTTTATCCTTGGTGATATAAATTTTTTTCTCTTTGGCAATTCGATGATTTTCTCTTTTGTATGTATAAACTATATCATATTTTTCTACATTCGTCTACAAGTTTCAACAGAAATCAGTCAAAAACATTTCGACAGAATCCCTGTTTTTTCGACATTCGGAGAGGAAATTGACAGATAAATAAAGATTGTCTGATTGCGGGAATCCATTTTCGCTGATATAATGTAAAAAATGTGTAATTATAGAAAGCAGGTTAATATTTTATGGAAGAAAAAGTAACAAAATGTAGTGTATCAAAGAAATGCGGAAGCTGTCAGTATCAGGGTGTTCCTTATAAAGAACAGCTTGCCGCCAAGCAGAAAAGGATGAAGAAGCTTCTTGGAAAGTTTGCAAATGTAAAACCAATCATGGGAATGGATGATCCCTTTTATTATAGAAATAAAGTTCATGCAGTATTTGACAGGGATAAAAAAGGTAATATTATCTGTGGAACCTACGAAGCGAAAACACATAAGGTTGTTCCGATAGAAGAGTGCATGATCGAGGATAAGATCAGTCAGGAAATCATCCGTACAATTCGGGATATGCTGAAATCTTTTAGAATCAAAACATATGATGAGGACACAGGATATGGACTTTTGCGCCATGTGCTGGTGAGAAGAGGGTTTTCCACAGATGAGATCATGGTGGTTCTTGTGATTGGTTCCCCGATCTTTCCTTCAAAAAATAATTTTGTGAAAGCTCTGAGAAAGAAATACCCACAGATTACAACAGTTGTGCTTAACGTCAATGATAAGAAGACCAGTATGGTACTGGGTGAGCGTGATATCGTCATTTATGGAAAAGGATATATCCGGGATACGCTCTGCGGATGTACATTCCGCATTTCTCCGCAGTCTTTTTATCAGGTAAATCCTGTACAGACAGAAATTCTGTATAAGACAGCAATTGAATATGCGGGGCTTGGACGAAAAGAAACAGTGATAGATGCATACTGCGGAATAGGAACAATCGGACTTGTAGCCGCAAAGCGGGCAAAGAATGTCATTGGTGTGGAGTTAAATCCGGATGCAGTCCGCGATGCCAGAATCAATGCAAAGGAAAATAAGATTACAAATGCACGTTTCTATCAGGGAGATGCAGGAGAATTTATGGAAAACATGGCAGAAAACGGAGAACATGCAGATGTTGTGTTTATGGATCCGCCACGTACAGGCAGTGATAAAAAGTTTATGTCCTCTGTTATCAAACTGAATCCATCAAGAATCGTATATATCTCCTGTGGACCGGAAACACTGGCAAGAGATCTGGAGTATTTGACAAAACATGGCTATGATGTGAGAAAAATACAGCCGGTAGATATGTTCAGTTTTACAGACCATTGTGAAAATATTTGTCTTTTGACGAAAAAATTTGAGAAACAGACGAAAAATCAAAACGAATACAAATACTAAAAGAATATAAATACCAAAAGAAAAGGAAGGTTTCATGGAAATAAGAAAAGCATCAGTGCAGGATCTTGGGCAGATCATGCAAGTTTATGATAAAGCCCGCAAATTTATGAGAGAAAATGGCAATGCAGAACAGTGGGGTGAAGATTACCCCTCAGCAGAACTGATAGAGCATGATATTGATAAAATGTATCTGTGTATGTCAGAAGGGCGGATTGCCTGTGTTTTCTATTATGCGGCGGAAGAAGATGAAGATTATAAAGAAATTAATGGAAAATGGCTGAATGAAGAACCCTATGGAGTAGTTCACAGGGTAGCGTCCACAGGAATAGTAAGAGGAGCCGCATCATTCTGTCTGAACTGGGCCTATGCTCAGACACTGAATCTCCGTATGGATACATACAGCGATAACATCCCCATGCAGAAACTTCTGGAAAAATGCGGATTTCAGTACTGCGGTTCATTTGAACGTCTGGGAATGGATAAATGGATGGCATACCAGAAAATATAATAAACAAGTCCCTATCTGTTTCAACTGTAAGAGACAGATGGGGACTTTAAGGTTATTGATTGCTGTAGTTAGAGGTATCCATCAGAAGAAATCCGGTCTTTTACAGATTCTCAACAATCTGGCGTGCTACATATACACCGCTTGCAGAAGCATGGGACAGGGAATGGGTTACACCGCTTCCGTCTCCAATGATATACAGTCCCTTGTATCTGCTTTCCAGATTTTCATCAATATCAACTTCCATATTATAGAACTTAACCTCCACACCATAGAGGAGGGTGTCGTCATTAGCTGTCCCGGGAGCGATTTTATCCAGAGCATAAATCATTTCAATGATTCCGTCAAGGATACGTTTCGGGAGAACAAGACTCAGATCACCGGGAGTAGCTGCGAGAGTAGGCCGTACCATACCTTCTTCGATACGTGCAACCGTACTCCTTCTTCCGCGCACCAGATCGCCGAAACGCTGTACGATCACACCGCCGCCCAGCATATTGGAAAGACGAGCAATGCTTTCGCCATATCCATTACTGTCTTTAAATGGCTCGGAGAAATGTTTGGCTACCAGCAGTGCGAAGTTTGTATTCTCTGTCTGTTTGGACGGATCTTCATAGCTGTGGCCGTTTGCTGTGACAATGCCGTTTGTATTTTCGTTTACAACGATACCGTAAGGATTCATACAGAAAGTTCTCACATTATCTTCAAATTTTTCTGTTCTGTAGACAATCTTACTCTCATACAGTTCGTCTGTCAGGTGTGAGAAGATAACAGCAGGAAGTTCTACACGTACACCCAGGTCTACCCGGTTTGATTTGGTTGGGATATCAAGTTCTTTACAGATCTGTTCCATCCATTTGCTTCCGCTTCTGCCTACGGATACAATGCATTTGTTGCAGTCAGTGGTATCATTCTTTGTGATGATACGGTATCTGTCTTCAAGTACTTCCAGACGTTCTACAGGAGTGTTGAAATGAAAATCAACATGCTCTTTTAATTTTGCATATAAGTTCTCAAGAACCACATAGTTAATGTCTGTTCCCAGATGACGTACGGAAGCATCCAGAAGCTTTAATTTGTTCTGCATACAAAGTTTTTTGAATTTGGTTCCGGCTGTAGAATACATTTTTGTGTCCTGTCCGCCGTAGGCAACATTGATCTCATCTACGTAACGCATCAGGTCAAGAGCGTCTTTCTTTCCAATATGTTCATAAAGTGTTCCGCCGAAATCATTTGTGATATTGTATTTGCCGTCAGAGAAAGCACCGGCACCGCCAAAGCCGCTCATAATGGCACAGGTTTTACATTTGATACAGGTTTTTACTTTGTCACCATCAATTGGGCAATGTCTTTTACTGAGAGGATTTCCAGCCTCAAAAACAGCAATCTTTAAATCGTTATTTTGTTTCATCAGTTCATAGGCAGAGAAAATACCGCCAGGTCCTGCGCCGATGATCACTACATCATATTTCATATATACTACGATCCTTTCAGGTAAAAATATTTTGTAAATCTGCAGCAAGTCTCCTGAACGCACTATTTAACTGATAAATTGCGAAGCGGATGATATTATGCGCCTGAAGAGAATGCCATAGATAAGTCTGCGTTACTGAGAACGAAGGAGACAGTAATAAGTATATCATAAATAAATGAAAAAATCTTATGTTTTTGTGAATGGACTTATAGGATAACATTATAAATAATGTTTTAACCGAATCAGGTAAGTCCCCTGTGGAGATTGCGAATATCCGCCTGACTTTCTGCAGGATATGATAAGCAAAATATATTATAGATATGAGAAGATATCAGGTTAGGGGTAAAATACCTTTTTCCCGAACATAAAAAGAACAAATAGTTCTACGAAAGGACACAACTACATCATATTGATGCTGAACCCGAAAAAATTATTTTTCCTCAGGTTCAGCATTATCCGGAATGTGTTCTACAATATCACCGAAATCGCAGTCAAGGATTGAACATAAGATATCAAGACTGCGGATTTCCACATTTTCATTATGACGGAGTTTATCCAGAAAAGAAGTGCTTATGCCATAGTGAGTGTACAGGGCATACTGGCTGATTTTCCGCTCCTTCATAGTCTTCCATAATTTTCTATAGCTTATCATATGTAATAACCGTCCGATTTGTTCTTGATTCATATTTATTATCGGGTTAAAATAGGTCTTGTAACAGTGTCTTTATAAAGACACTATTGAGAAGGAAAGTGATATAATGAAGACGATCAGAAAGATAATGGAAGGCGTGGCCGCAGCCTGCATATCAGTGGCAATGTATTACTGCTTCCTGAGTGGAGCCCCTGCCAGGGGGACAGAGAGAACTGTTTATATGATCCTGGATGGAATATTCTGTATTTCTGCCTGGGTGGCAGGAGTGGGGATATTATGGTATGTGAGATGGCTTCGCAGACGGAACAAAGAACTGGAAAATATGATAAAGATTTTGCTTAAAAATGCAGACAAACTTGACAAATAGGAAATTCTGCCATACTATAAAAACCAACGAAAACGAAAGGGGAATCCTGCAAAATGAATGAAAATGTCATCAAAGCCGCACTGTTAGGATTTGGAACAGTAGGAACAGGTGTATATAAGGTACTGAAGAATCAGGAAAAGGAAATGTCGGCCAAGATTGGCTGTAAAGTTGAGATAAAGAAAATCCTTGTGAGAAATATAGAGAAGGCAGCAGCGAAGATAGAAGATGCCTCTTTGCTCACCAGCCAGTGGGATGAGATTATAAATGATCCGGAGATTGAGATTGTGATTGAACTGATGGGTGGGATTAATCCTGCAAAAGAGTATATCCTTTCTGCATTAAAAGCCGGTAAGCATGTAGTCTCTGCAAACAAGGATCTGATCGCAGTACATGGTCATGAGCTTCTGGATGCGGCACATGAGAGTAAAGTGGATTTTCTGTTTGAAGCAGCAGTAGCAGGTGGTATTCCGATCATCAGACCATTGAAACAGTGTCTGGCAGGAAATCACATGACAGAAGTTATGGGTATTGTAAACGGAACCACAAACTTTATTCTGACAAAGATGACTCAGGAAGGTATGGAGTTTAAGGATGCCCTGGCACTTGCAACAGAACTTGGATATGCGGAGGCTGATCCGACTGCTGATATCGAAGGTCTGGATGCAGGACGTAAGGTAGCGATCCTTGCATCTGTGGCATTTAACTCACGTGTGGTATTTAACGATGTATATACAGAGGGAATTGCCAAGATCACATCAAAAGATATTCATTATGCGAAAGAAATGGGACGTGATATCAAGCTTCTGGGTGTTGCAAGAAACGAAGCAGACGGAATTGAAGCATATGTGTGCCCGATGCTGATCCCCAGTTCCCATCCGCTTGCAACTGTAAATGATTCCTATAATGCAGTATTTGTCCATGGAGATGCAGTGGAAGATGCCATGTTCTTCGGAAGAGGAGCAGGAGAACTTCCTACAGCCAGTGCAGTTGTGGGTGATGTATTTGATATTGTGAGAAATATTCTTGCAGGATGCTGCGGCAGAATCGGATGTACCTGTTACAAGAATATCCCTGTTAAGAAAATGGAAGATACACATAACCGTTATTTCCTCCGTCTCAAAGTAGAGGATCGCTGCGGTGTTCTTGCCGAGATGACTGCTATTTTTGCCAAATATCAGGTCAGTGTTGCACAGATTATCCAGAAAGATACCAAGGTGGAAGGGTGTGCGGAAGTAGTTGTGATCACTGAGAAGGTAAGAGAAGGTGATTTTAGAACTGCCATCGAAGAACTGAGAAACAGGGATTCCGTAAGAAAGATTTCAACGATCATTCGTGTATATGGAAAATAAGTTACTGTTCTTTTCATATATATAGTAATGAAAATGGTTACTGTTCACACACCACTATTCCGCGAGGTGTTTTGGCATGAATATGCCAAAATCCCGAGACATACAAGCCAAAATTCCATTGCCGTAGGCAATTTGGAATGAATTTTGGCAACGTTACTGAGAACGGAGTGAACAGTAACTGAAAATGAAACAGATACAAAAAAAGAATTGAAAAATCCTGAGATTTTGATACTATATAAGAGATGTCAGATATAAAAGTTTTATTGTGCAGAGATGATCAGTTTTCTGCTTCTGATATCAGCAAAACAGTTATCAATTATGAATAAACATAAAAGGAGAACATTATGAGTAAAAAACCAACCGTATTAATGATTCTTGATGGATATGGTCTGAATGACAAAAAGGAAGGAAACGCTGTATATCTGGCTAAAACACCGGTTATGGACAAGCTGATGGCAGAATATCCATTTGTAAAAGGAAACGCAAGCGGACTGGCAGTAGGTCTTCCGGACGGACAGATGGGTAATTCTGAAGTAGGACATATGAATATGGGCGCAGGCCGTATCGTATATCAGGAACTTACCAGAATCACAAAAGAAATCCAGGACGGTGATTTCTTTAAGAATGAAGCTCTTCTTGCAGCAATGAAGAACGCAAAAGAGAATAACTCTGCAGTACATTTCATGGGACTTCTTTCTGATGGTGGTGTGCACAGTCATAATACACATCTTTATGGATTACTTGAGATGGCTAAGAGAGAGGGCGTTGAGAAGGTTTACGTACATTGTTTCCTTGACGGTCGTGACACACCTCCTGCATCAGGTAAAGAGTTTGTAGAGGCTCTTGAAGCAGAGATGAAGAAGATCGGTGTAGGTGAGATTGCTACTGTTTCCGGACGTTATTATGCAATGGATCGTGATAACCGCTGGGATCGTGTAGAACTGGCATACAATGCTCTTACATCAGGAGAAGGCGTAAAGGGAACAGATGCCCCGGCAGCAGTTCAGGCTTCCTATGACAATGATAAGACAGATGAGTTTGTTCTTCCTACAGTTATCGAGAAAGACGGACAGCCGACAGGTGTTGTATCTGATAAAGATTCTGTTGTATTCTTTAACTTCCGTCCTGACCGCGCACGTGAGATCACAAGAGCATTCTGTGATGATGATTTCCAGGGATTTGAAAGAAAAGCAAGACCACAGGTTACTTTCGTATGCTTTACAGATTACGATGATACCATTCAGAATAAACAGGTTGCATTCCACAAGGTTCAGCTTCACAATACATTTGGTGAGTATCTTGCAGCACACAATATGACTCAGGCGCGTATTGCTGAAACAGAGAAATATGCACATGTTACATTCTTCTTCAACGGCGGTGTGGAAGAGCCGAACAAAGGAGAAGACAGAATTCTGGTTAAATCTCCGAAGGTTGCAACCTACGATCTTCAGCCGGAAATGAGTGCACCTCAGGTTTGCGAGAAACTGGTAGATGCGATCAAATCTGACAAATATGATGTGATCGTGATCAACTTTGCAAACCCGGATATGGTTGGACATACAGGCGTACAGGAAGCTGCCATCAAAGCAGTGGAAACTGTTGATGAATGTGTTGGCAAAGCAGTAGAGGCTCTTAAGGAAGTGGACGGACAGATGTTTATCTGTGCTGACCATGGAAATGCAGAACAGCTGATCGATTATGAGACAGGTGCTCCGTGGACTGCACATACAACAAATCCTGTACCATTTATTCTGGTAAATGCAGATCCGAAATATACACTGCGCGAGAACGGATGTCTTGCAGATATCGTTCCTACACTGATCCAGCTTATGGGAATGGAACAGCCTGCGGAAATGACAGGAAAATCACTTCTTGTAGAGAAATAATATAATACAAAAACTGTGAGAACTGCTTTGCAGACATCAGCAGTTCGTGATATTGACGAAACCCTCTGACACAAATCAGAGGGTTTTTTGTTTGTTTTTGGTGATTATGTAGAAAATCATGGAATTAAAAAACACATCTTGAAATGGAAAATTTTTTCAACTATAATCGCTCTGATATCTGATAAAACAGATATCGAAAATAGCAAATAAAGAGGATTAAAAAAGGATTGGGAGGGTTTATTGGAATGCAGACAGACATGACAGTTGGGAAACCAATGAAGATGATACTTGACTTTACGATACCTGTATTTATAGGTAATGTATTCCAGCAGTTTTACAACATGGCAGATGCCATAATCGTAGGAAAATTTGTAGGAACAAAAGGGCTGGCAGCGGTTGGCTCAACAGGAACGATCATGTTTCTGATCATAGGTTTTCTTATGGGACTGACAGCCGGTTTTACAGTTCTGACCTCACAGAAATTCGGTGCAGGAAAGATGGATGAGATGCGTCAGTCAGTGGGAAATGCGGCGTTACTTTCAATTATCATTTCGGTTATAATGACGGCTGTCAGTATGGTGGGAATGCACTCGCTTCTGACATTAATGCATACACCGGAGGATATTTTTCAGGATGCATATACCTACATTATGATCATATGCGGAGGTATTTTTGCACAGGTATTATATAATATCCTGGCCAGTATTCTGAGAGCACTGGGAAACAGTAAGACACCCTTGTATTTCCTGATTCTGGCGGCACTTTTGAATATAGTACTTGACCTGACGTTTATTATTGTTTTCCATATGGGAGTCGCCGGGGCTGCCTGGGCAACGATCACAGCACAGGGAGTATCCGGAGTGCTTTGCCTGATTTATATCATAAAATACGTACCGGAATTGAGACTGAAGGCGGATGACTGGAGATTTCGTTCAGAGATTGCCAAAAAAGAAATTCTTGTGGGCATTCCCATGGGACTGCAGTATTCCATCACTGCGATCGGAACCATGATGGTACAGTCTGCACTGAATATTCTTGGTTCCTATGCAGTAGCGGCATTTACGGCAGGAAATAAGATTGAGAATATTTTTACCCAGGCATATGTTGCAATCGGAACAACAATGGCAACATATAATGCACAGAATATAGGAGCGCGTAAACTGGACAGAGTCAGACAGGGATTTAACAGTGCGCATATTATAGGAATTACCTATGCCATTGTTACAGGTGTGATTATTTTCTTCTTTGGCAAATATTTGTCTTATCTGTTTATTTCAGATAATGCCGCAGAAGTCATTCCTATGGTTGATACTTATGTGAAATGCGTGGCAGTATTTTTCATACCACTTCACTTTGTCAATGCACTCAGGAATGGTATCCAGGGCATGGGATACGGACTGCTTCCAATGCTTGCCGGTGTTGCAGAACTGGCAGGACGTGGAATCACTGCTATGGTCGCGGCAGCTCATAAGAGTTACTTTGGAGCATGTATGGCCAGTCCGATGGCATGGGTGCTTGCCGGAGGACTTTTGATCGTCATGTATTTCTATGTGATGAAGGATATGAAACGCAGACTTGGCCTGTAAAAATAAGAAAAATCACAAGGGATTTGTCAAAGAAAACATTTTTCGGGGATATTACCTGCAAACAGTAATAAAAAATGAGAAAAAGGTGAATAGTAGGTGCAAATTGGAAGAATTATGTTATAATGAAACATGCAGCGCAGGTTTATGTGATTAGTACATAAACTCTGTGTATTGTGAAGCGTATTATTAAGAATCATAGCAAGCCTCTTAATTAACCGAATCAACAATAATATGATTCAAAAGTAATAGGCTTCAGGAAAAATGAACGGTAACATTTATGTTGAGGAGAAAATAGATGGGCAACAAAGAGGAAAAAAACAACACAGTCCCAAATGGCAGTAAGGAAACAACTGGCAGACGCCATAAATCCGCAAGACCGGGGAGAATTTCGTATGTACCGATCAATGATGAAGATCTTGCACCTTATGAACCACCTGTCCGAAAGAAGCATAAAGGATTGAAGATTACAGGAATCGCAGTGGCAATGGTTATTGTAAGCACCGGAGCTGCATATGCGGGTATGTCATATTATTATTCGGATAAATTCTTTGAAGGAACATCGATCAATGGTATTGACTGTTCGGGTAAAACTGCTTATGAGGCAGAACAGAAGATTGCGAAGACAGTAGAGAACTATTCCATAGAGGTTGATTCCAGAAATCTGGATCCGCAGACGATCAGCGGAGATCAGATCGGCTATAGTTATGTTTCTGATGGAAGTGTTCTGAAACTTTTGAAAGATCAGAAACCTTATGAATGGATCAGAGGTTTTTTTGAAAAGAAGAGCTATACAGCCGCTGAGAACACGACTTACGATAAAGAAAAGCTGAAAAAACAGGTGAAGGCACTTAACTGTGCACAGAAAGAGAATCAGGTAGCTCCTGAGAATGCATATGTCGCATATGGAGATTCGCAGTTTGAGATTGTTCCGGAGACAGAGGGAAGTAAGCTGGATTTGAAAAATGCTTATAACGTGCTTTCGGAAGCTGTTTCGGGAAATAAAACTTCGGTTGATTTCGACAGTGAGCCGGACGTGTATGTAAAAGCAGATATTACCAGCGACAATCCGGATCTGCAGGCGTCTCTTAATGCATGTAACAATTTCACAAAAGCAAGCATTACGTATACTTTTGGAGATGAAACGGAAACCCTGGATGGAAATACGATCAAGGACTGGCTGAATTTTGATGAAAAAGGACAGCTGATCATGGATGATACATCTTTCAGACAGCACATCGCAGATTATGTGGCGCAGCTTGCAGCGGCCCATGATACGGTGGGAACTGAAAGAGAGTTCCAGACAACAAGTGGGAGAACTGTCAGTGTATACGGTTCTGCATATGGATGGCAGATAGACCAGGTTTCAGAGGTTGCACAGCTGACACAGGAAATCCAGTCAGGGACACAGACAACCAGAGAGCCGGTTTATTCTATGACAGCCAATGCACATGGTTACAATGATATAGGAAATACTTATATTGAAGTGGATCTGTCCGAACAGCATATGTATTTCTACCAGAACGGAGAAGATATCTTTGAGTCAGATATTGTTTCCGGTGATATGAGATATTCTGACCGTCAGACTCCGGCCGGTATTTATACGATTTATTATAAGAAGAGCCCGGATGTGCTCAGAGGTAAACAGCTGGCAAATGGTAAATACGAATATGAACAGCCGGTAACGTACTGGATGCCGTTTAATGGCGGTATTGGTTTCCATGATGCAAACTGGCAGCCATACTTTGGTGGAGATCGTTTCATGGAAGGCGGTTCGCATGGATGTATCAATATGCCGCCGGAGAAAGCAGCAGAACTTTATAATATTATTGACTGCAATATTCCAATCGTATGTTTCTATTAATATTGATCAGGAATTACTTTTCTGTAATCTTTTAATTGGAGGCATTGAACAGTTTTCTGAAAAATAAAAACAGGTATGGATATTCCGGGATCATTGTATGCGAAACAATAGTCCCGGATTTCTATAAAAAGAAAAAAGGTTCTGTATGGTAAAATGCAGAAAGAAAGGGGAAGGTTATGAATTTTGATTCTTTAAACATCATACTGACAATTGCCGCTTTCATAGTAGGAATAATGCTTCTGACAGGACATGGGGATATTTTCCTGAAAGGTGGAAACTCGGACATCAGTAAGAAGCTTTATGATGAAGAGAAGATGGCAAAAGCAAGTGGAGTTGCGCTTATTTTGATTGGCGTTGTTTCTGCTATAGATCTTTTTACTACAGCACTGGCCTTTAAAATAGCTTACATAGCAGCACTTCTGATCATTATTGTCGGGCT
The DNA here is from genome assembly GCF_020593585.1 of Blautia sp. DFI.6.71. Lineage (NCBI taxonomy): Bacteria > Bacillati > Bacillota > Clostridia > Lachnospirales > Lachnospiraceae > Blautia > Blautia sp. DFI.6.71. The sequence continues at coordinate 68,247 of NZ_JAJDMJ010000004.1, read as the reverse complement.
TGTGTGTTATTTGAAATTAAAATGTAAAAAATAATGAATAAGACAAGAAGGATCGAGATACGGTAAAATGTGTACGGTCCTTTTTATTTTTATGTATTAGCGTTTTTTTCTGTTTTGTGATAAAATGACATACAGGCCAAAATCCAATTGCCACAGGTAATCTGAAATGAATTTTGGCGGCGTTACTGAGAATGGAGTGAACAGTAAATAAACGAGGAAAAGATAAATTATGGTACTTGAAGAGATTGTGCGGCCTCTGGTAAAATGGTACAGGGATAATAAGAGGATTCTTCCATGGAGAGATAAGGACAATGCTTATTATACATGGGTGTCGGAGATTATGCTGCAGCAAACCAGAGTGGAGGCAGTGAAACCCTATTTTCAGAGATTTATCACAGAACTCCCGGATATTCAGTCACTGGCGGAATGTCCTGAAGAGAAACTTCTGAAGTTATGGGAGGGACTGGGATATTATAACCGCGTTCGGAACATGCAGGAAGCGGCGAAAACTGTAAAAGATGAATATAATGGCAGACTGCCTGAAGATTATCAGGCGCTTTTGTCGTTAAAGGGAATAGGAAGTTATACAGCCGGTGCCATTGCATCGATCGCATATGGGGAAAAGGTTCCGGCTGTAGACGGGAATGTACTGCGTGTGATTTCCAGAATTACAGAGAGTACGGAAGACATCAGCCGGCAGTCTGTCCGCAGAAAAATAGAACAGCAGGTTTCGCAGATCATGCCCTCAGATTGTCCGGGAGACTTTAATCAGGCACTGATGGAACTGGGAGCTGTGATATGTGTTCCCAACGGTCAGGCGAAATGTGCAGAATGTCCGATTGCATTTACCTGTCTGGCTCACAGACATGATAAAGCGGATATGATTCCTGTAAAAGCACCTAAGAAAGCCAGAACACAGGACAACAGGACTGTGTTTATCATTCAGGACGGAGAATGCACAGCTATCAGGAAAAGACCTGAGAAAGGACTTTTGGCAGGCTTATATGAACTGCCAAATATTCAGGGACATTTAAAAAGCGAAGATGCGCTTTTGTACGTAAAAGAGTTGGGACTTGATCCATTATATATAGAAGAACTTCCGCCTGCGAAACATATTTTCTCCCATATTGAATGGAGAATGCAGGCATACAGAATAAAGGTATCATCCCTAAAGACAACACAGGATAAAGAACTCATTTTTGTAAGTAAAGAACAGTCAGGTAAACAATACGCAATTCCATCTGCTTTTGGAGCGTATGCAAAGTATATCAAGGAGGAAACAAGATGAAACTGTTAAGTATTGCGATTCCATGTTATAATTCCCAGGATTATATGGAGAGTTGTATAGAGTCATTACTGGTGGGAGGAGAAGAAGTAGAGATTCTTATAGTAGATGACGGATCTTCTGACAGAACTGCTGAGATTGCAGATGACTATGCCAGGAAATATCCGACAATTGTAAAGGCAATCCATCAGGAAAATGGTGGTCATGGAGAAGCTGTCAATGCAGGGATCAGAAATGCTACAGGATTGTATTTCAAGGTAGTGGACAGTGATGACTGGGTAAATAAAGAAGCGTATGTACAGATTTTGAAAACTTTATATGAACTGCTCAGAGGTCCACAGACAGTTGACCTTCTGATCAGTAATTTTGTATATGAGAAACAGGGCGCAACCCGTAAGAAAATCATGCAGTACCGCAAATGCCTGCCGCAGGACAGAATATTTGGATGGGAAGAAGTGAAACACATGCCGAAAGGTAAATATCTTCTGATGCACTCCATGATCTATCGTACAAAACTGCTTCATGAATGCAATCTGGAACTGCCGAAGCATACATTTTATGTAGACAATCTATTTGCTTTTGAACCTCTTCCGTATGTAAAGAATCTGTATTATCTGGATGTGAATTTCTACCGTTATTTTATCGGGAGAGATGACCAGTCTGTAAATGAGAAAGTGATGATCAAACGTATTGACCAGCAGATCCGGGTAAACAAACTCATGGTAGATGCATATATCAACTGTAAAAATACAAATAAGCAGTTGAAAGCGTATATGTTCAGCTATCTGGATATTATTACAACTATTTCTTCCATTATGCTGATACGTGCCAATACAGAAGAGTCCCTTCAGAAGAAGAAAGAACTTCTGGAATATATCAGGACAGAGAATAAACAGGTATACAGAAAACTGCGTCACAGTCTTTTCGGAAGAGTCATGAACCTTCCGGGAAGAGGTGGAAGAAAAATGTCAGTGGCAGCCTACAAAATCAGCCAGAAATTCTATGGATTTAACTGATGCGTAAAAGCTTCACATCCGGATATCGGTTTTGGGAAAATATTTTATGAAATTGTTATAACTGTAAAAAAGCAGAATCTCTGAAAGACAAAAATGTACTTCAAAGATTCTGCTTTTTTTAAATCTTTCTAATTCTCGCTCTTTTTTCTCTTTACTTCTCTAAAGCAGACAGATTCAGAAGAAACGGAAACTCTTCTCGGATAAAAAACCAGAAAGCCAAACAATGCAAGTGTTGCACCCATGCATACATCAATCACAGAATGCTGTTTCAGGAACATGGTGGACATGATGATCAGCGCGGTCAGGGTAAAGGATGCTGCTTTTATAAATTTTTTATTTCGCAGTGTTTCGCAGTTTGTAAGCGACATATGGATTGCAAGAGAGTTGAACACATGAATGCTGGGCAGGATATTCGTAGGAGTATCTGTACTGTACAGCCATTTTACTATATCTGTGAAGATATTGTCTCTTGGAAATTCGGTCGGACGTATGTGCTGAGCATTTGGATAAACATAGGAAACAATCAGGAAAACAGTCATTCCCATCATAAGATTAAATGCCAGCTGATAGTATTCATGTTTGTTTTTGTTAAAAAATATAAAATAAATCACAGCCAGAATCATGTATGGAAACCACAGCATATAAGGAACGATAAAGAACTCACAAAATGGAATCCAGTCATCAAATACTGTATGTACGATATGATAGCTGTGAACCGGTCTGTGCTCCAGGTAACTGAAGAGCAGGATATAAATGATGCTGTAAACAGCAATCACAAGTCCATGCCGGTATTTGGAAATAAAACGTTTCAAAATTTCACCTTCTTTGGAGAATTATTTCATACCATACCATATCATAACATCTTCATACTGCTTTTACAAATAAATTTTCTCATAAAGTATATAAAAATTTTATAAAAAAATTCTCAATAAAGTGTAGCGTTTTACAAAGTTTTAACATAAAGCAGAACAAAGATTTTACGGCTTTTTATTATACTGATATCAACTGAGCCGGAGAAATTATAGTGATTTTCGAAAATGTCATGTTGTTTCCGGAGATTGTATACTGGTTTCGGCTTATGGCATTCAGCAAATAATTGTAAATGGAGAACAAAAAAATGATATATTTGGTAGAAGATGATGAGAGTATACGTGAACTGGTGATTTATACATTGAAAAGTCAGGGATTTGAAGCAAAAGGATTTGAAAGACCTTCTCACTTCTGGAAAGCCATGGAAAAGGAAGAACCTGCACTTTTGCTCCTTGATGTGATGCTGCCGGAAGAGGATGGGATTTCCATATTGAAGAAATTGCGTATGCGTCCGGATACACGTAAACTTCCTATTATCATGCTGACAGCAAAAAGCAGTGAATATGATACAGTGGTAGGTCTTGACAGCGGGGCAGATGACTATATTCCAAAACCATTCCGCATGATGGAACTGATCTCAAGGATCCGCGCATTATTAAGAAGAGCAGAAGATGACGGCGCAGAAGAATATCAGACAGGAAACCTTTATGTCTGCCCTTCCAGACATATTGCAACTGTAGATAAAAAGAATGTAAATCTTACATTAAAAGAATATGAAGTATTATGTCTGCTTCTGAAAAACAGCGGAACTGTACTTTCCAGAACCCAGCTTCTGAATCAGGTCTGGGGGTATGAATTCGACGGAGAGAGCAGAACCGTTGATGTACATATCCGAACACTGAGACAAAAACTGGGAAGTGCCGGTGAGCTGGTGGAGACAGTTCGCGGAGTCGGATATAAAATTAATATGAAATAAAGTTAAAGAATAACTGGAAACAGGAATTTATCTATGCTATACTTTTAAATATGAGAATTGCAGGAGTTGCAAAGAGCAAAGCAAAATAGCTTTTGATCCTGACATCTTAAATATAAGCAGATGCCAAAAATAAATGGACAGCTGCCCGAAATCAACGGTCAGGGATATCAGAAACCCTGACTGTAGATTTTTATAAGGAGTTATTTATTTTATGAAATCATTAGTAATAGCAGAGAAACCTTCTGTTGCCAGAGATATTGCCAGAGTACTTCACTGTACACAGAAAGGAAATGGTACCCTTGAGGGAAAAGATTACGTAGTCACCTGGGCACTTGGACACCTTGTTACGCTGGCAGATCCTGAGGAATACGATAAGAAGTATATGAAATGGGAAATATCCACACTTCCCATGATGCCGGATCGAATGAAGCTGGTAGTTATTCGACAGACCGGTAAACAGTACAATGCAGTAAAAACGCAGCTGTACAGAAAAGACATAAACGATATTATAATAGCCACAGATGCCGGAAGAGAAGGTGAACTGGTAGCCCGCTGGATTCTTGACAAAGCGGACTGTCATAAGCCAATCCGCAGACTGTGGATTTCTTCAGTTACAGACAAAGCTATCAAAGAAGGATTCGGAAATCTGAAAAACGGACATGAGTATGATAATCTGTACAGAGCAGCTGTGGCAAGAGCGGAAGCTGACTGGCTGGTGGGAATGAACGGTACAAGGGCACTTACCTGTAAATATAATGCCCAGCTTTCCTGCGGGCGTGTACAGACTCCTACACTGGCGATGATTGCGAAACGGGAAGAAGAGATACAGGCATTTAAGCCGAAGGAATATTACGGAATCACCCTGAAAGCAGGTGATATCACCTGGACATGGAAGGAACCAAAGAGTAAGAGCTTCAGAACTTTTAATAAAGAACGGGCAGAGGAGATTTCCGATGTTCTCAGAAATCAGTCTTTGGAAGTAACTTCCGTAACCAGCAAAGAGAAAAAATCCTTTGCACCGGGTTTGTATGACCTGACCACACTGCAGAGAGAGGCAAATCGGAAATATGGATATTCTGCAAAGCAGACTCTGAATATCATGCAGCGTCTGTATGAGAATCACAAAGTACTCACTTATCCGAGGACAGATTCCAGATATATTGGAAAGGATATTGTTCCTACAATTAAAGAACGACTGAGAGCCTGTGCAACAGGACCGTACAGAAAACCGGCAGGCGCACTGATGAATCAGCCTGTTCGTGCAAATGGAAGTTTTGTGGATGATAAAAAGGTCAGCGACCATCATGCAATTATCCCTACGGAGCAGTTTGTGCAGCTTGACCATATGACAAATGAAGAACGTAAGATTTACGATATGGTAGTTCGCAGATTCCTCAGTGTGCTGTATCCGCCTTTCGTTTATGAACAGGTGAGCATGGAGGGAATTGTTGCTGGAGAACTTTTTGCTGCCAGCGGGAAAGTTGTAAAAAGTGCCGGATGGAAAGATGTGTATGAAAATACGGACGACACTGAAGAGGATGAGGATACTGCTGACGATGCTCAGAAACTGAAAGATCAGAAGCTTCCACAGATGAAGAAAGGTGAGAGACTGCACATAGAGAATGTATCCATGAATACAGGCAGGACAAAGCCACCTGCAAGATTCACAGAAGCAACGCTTCTTGCAGCAATGGAGAATCCGGTGCGCTATATGGAGAGTCATGATACAAAGGCAGCGAAAACTCTCGGTGAGACAGGTGGTCTGGGGACTGTTGCCACAAGAGCCGATATTATTGAGAAATTGTTTAACAGCTTTCTGATGGAGAAAAAAGGCAATGAAATCCATCTGACCTCCAAGGCAAAGCAGCTTCTGGAACTGGTACCCGAGGAACTGCGCAAGCCGGAACTGACCGCAGACTGGGAGATGAAGCTTGGAAATATTGCAAAAGGTAAAATGAAACAGGAAACCTTCCTGAAAGAAATCAGGAACTATACCTGTGACATTGTAGATGAGATCAAAACCGGACAGGGAACCTTCAGGCATGATAATCTTACAAACAAAATCTGCCCGAACTGCGGAAAGAAGCTTCTGGCAGTGAATGGAAAGAATGCAAAAATGCTTGTATGTCAGGACAGAGAGTGCGGTTATAAAGAAACCCTGTCCAGAACTACCAATGCCCGTTGTCCCAAGTGTCATAAACGTATGGAAATGTATGTGAAAGGTAAGGAAGAGACATTTATCTGTGCCTGCGGCTATAAAGAAAAGCTCTCTGCTTTTCAGGCGAGAAGAGCCAAAGAGGGAGCAGGAGTCAATAAGCGTGATGTTCAAAAATATATGAGACAGCAGCAGAAAGAAGCCAAGGAGCCGGTGAATAATGCATTTGCACAGGCACTGGCAGGATTAAAACTGGAATAACTATATCACTCTCTTGTCTGCGAATCCGCATTCTATGCGATGGGTATAGTTATTTACGAAACGATGTACCAGGTAAAATAAAAAAGAAGGGAAGATAATATTATGGCAGTACAGGATGATCATATGATAAGAAATATTCAGGACGTAGGAAGACTGATCGCGAAGCTTCTGCTTCATGAGCAGCAGCCCAATTACAAACTTCCGGAGAAGGAAGCAGATTACACAGAGGCGGACCGGCTTTTTGCTACAATTATGAAACTGGCAGAAGAAGGCAAGATCAATGAAGCAGAAAACGAATTATATATGGGTATGGTAGAAGATGATGTAGACTATCTGGAACTGGCACTGACCTTTTATCTGTATCTGAATGATATGGATGGAGGTTTCCTGGATGATAACGGATATTCAAGGGAGGAAGTTTTGGAAGGTATGAAAGATCTTGCTTCAGACTGGGGTGTTACAGGATTAGAGGCTTTTTGAGAGAAAGGAAAAAGCATAGCATATGCGCAGAGAACAGACACTGGAAGAGATTTCGGATGGTAAATTATATGATTCTAATGATATGGTAAAGGCAGACTGCCATGACTGTGAAGGCTGCTGTGACTGTTGTCAGGGAATGGGAGATTCTGTGCTCCTGGATCCATATGATGTATACAGATTGTCGGCAGGATTACAGAAATCAGCAGAGCAGCTTTTACAGGAATATCTGGAACTGGGAGTGACAGATGGAAATATCCTTCCGCATCTTCGGATGACAGGAGTTAAGGAACAGTGTATATTCCTTAACAGTGAAGGACGCTGTCACATCCACTCTATTCGGCCGGGATTCTGCAGATTATTCCCGCTGGGAAGATTCTACGAGAATGGCAGTTTTAAATATATTCTTCAGATTCACGAATGTCCTAAAACAAACCGCAGTAAGATCAAGGTAAAGAAGTGGGTGGACACACCGGATCTGAAAAAATATGAGAAATTTGTAAATGACTGGCATTATTTTCTGCTGGATGTGCAGGAAGTACTGTACAATGCTGAGGATCCAGATCTGATCAGAAATCTGAACCTCTTTGTGGTGAACAGATTCTATCTCAAACCATATGATCAAAATCAGGATTTCTACATACAGTTTTATGAGAGACTGAAAGAAGGAAAAGAATTGCTGGCATTGGCGTAGGAGAGACATATGAGTTATCAGAACGAATGGCTTCTTTTTGAGGCAGAAGATGAGTTTGATGAAATTAAGCACAGAGAACCGACAGAGGAATTATTGTTCTATCGTGCAGTTGCAAGTGGAGATATAAAAACTGTTAAGAAGAATTGTGAACGGCAGAGATTTACAGAGTGTGATGGTGTGGGAGTACTGTCAAAGAATGCGGTCACAAATATGAAATATCATTTTGTTATCACTACCGCAATGATAACCAGACTCTGTAAACAAAATGGAATGGAGATGGAACAGGCATTTCGCCTGAGTGATTTTTATATTCAAAAGCTGGATGGCATTCATACAGTAGAAGAGGTTCAGAGCCTTCATGATGAGATGGTGATGGATTACACTGAAAAAATGCGCAGATATTTCAGAGACAACACTTATTCTAAACATATCAACGCAAGTAAAGAATACATTTATTCTCATATCAAAGAACGAATTACAATAGAAGATCTTGCAGATTCACTTGGAGTATCTGCGAGCTATCTCTCCAGATTATTTAAAAAAGAAACAGGAATATCGGTCAGTGCCTATATCCGCAGACAGAAGATAGAAATGGCGAAAAATCTTTTGCAGTACAGTGATTATTCGATCATTGAGATTGCAAACCGTCTTTCCTTTTCTTCCCAGAGTCATTTCATCCAGCAGTTTAGGGAAGTTACGGGAATGACACCGGGTAAATACAGGGATGAACATTATATGATACACTGGGATATAGAAAAAGAACTTTGTGTCGCATCAGAGTCGGAACTGAAAAAAGAACAGGATTAATCAAAATATTAAGATAAGTAAAACAGGCGGCTAGAGCGTGTCTGAAAAAGGCTTTCTGCAAGATGTGCGTCACAATTTGTGGTATATTTTGCCCGGATGAGGGCGCCGTAGCGGGCTACGGCAACTGAATTCGGGTGAAATATCCCGCAAAGTGGGGCGTGCAGATTGCGGGAATGATTTTTCAGACACGCTCTAGCTTACAGGGAATATAAATTTTCTGTAAGCCGGCCGCTTATTTTCATCTGGTAATATCGGGAGATTAAAGAGTTAATATGACTTCGTTCTTATCCTGAAGAAGTTTTTCAGGGATATAATTATCTGTTAATTTCTGTCCGTTAAGAACCAGACTGCAGCAGCCAGATTCTTTTTCGTCTGGATTTTCTACAGAGATATGAAGCTGTTTTTCACGGAAAACTTTCTCAATCTCAAAGTGTTTCCAGCTTTTTGGCACAGAAGGAGACAGTCGAAGTCCTTCAAGATCAGGGCGAAGCCCGAGGATACCTTCCACACATCCTACCATTACAGTAGAAGCAGTTCCTGTCAGCCAGTGAACATGAGAGCGTCCAAAGTGTTTGCTTGCTTTTCCCTCTGTAAACTGACCATAGCAGTATGGCTCAAGACGACGGATTTCGGCACAGTCATTCTGCGCAGCAGGAGAATTTTCCATAAAATAAGTAAAAGCACGTTCTCCATGACCGCGGAGTGCTTCAGCAAGAATCAGCCAGCCCTGGGATTGGGAGAAAATACCGGAGTTTTCTTTGGTACCCTGATTATAGATAACTGCCAGTGCACCATCGAAAGCATGTGCATGGTAAGGAGGATCCATAAGGATTGCGCCATATTCCGTATTCAGACGTTCATATACATTATTTAGTGCTGCGTCTCCCTGTTCCGGGGTAGCAAGACCACTGATAACTGCCCAGCTCTGAGGATTCAGCCACATATTTGCTTCAGGAGCAGCAGCTTCACCGATTCTTTCTCCTGATTCTGTATAACCACGTACGAAGCGGTCGTTATCCCAGCACAGTTCCTGAACTTTTTCGCCAAATGCTTTCTGAGTTTCTTCAAGATACTGTACATATTCTGTATCTTTTTTATATTCGGCAAAGATTTTCAGGATTGTCATTGCATAATAGAACTGTAAAGCAACAAAAGAAGATTCTCCGTTTGCACCCAGACGGAGACAGTCATTCCAGTCTGCATAAAGTCCGGCGGGCATTCCATGAGGTCCAAGGTGATCAAGGGAGAAGGCAACTGCACGTTTCAGATGTTCATATACAGTAGCTTCATCTTTGTTGGCAAAAGGAATCACTTCATCAAGAAAAGCAGTGTTTCCGGTTTCTGAAATATATTTATATACAGTTGGGAAAAGCCATAATGCATCATCTGCACGGTAAGCCGGATGGCCGGTTTCCTGTACATAAGAAGCATCATCCGGAGTATCTTCTTTTCCAGGTGTGTGAGTAAACTTGACAAGAGGGAGTCCGCCACCGTTATTTACCTGCGCAGACAGCATGAAACGAATCTTTTCCAGTGCCATTTCCGGTGCCAGATGGATGATTCCCTGAATATCCTGTACAGTATCTCTGTATCCGTATCCATTTCTGAGTCCACAGTAAATGAAGGAAGCTGCACGGGACCAGATGAAAGTCATAAAACAGTTGTATGCGTTCCAGGTATTAATCATAGTATCAAATTCCGGACTTGGAGTGCTGACTTTAAGATTATCAAGCTTACTGTTCCAGTCAGCTTTTAATGCTTCCAGTTCTTCTGCTACAGTTGGAGCCGGATTTTCGTAACATCTGATTACTTCAGCAGCTTCAGATGACGGTTTCATTCCAAGAAGAAAAGCAATTGTTCTGGTTTCACCTGCTTTAAGAGTTATTTTGCAGGAGAGAGCACCACAGGAGTTTTCATTATAGCTTGTCTTATCACCAAGATCACCACAGACAATACCTTCAGGGTTTCCATATCCATGGTAACTTCCGAGAAATTCATTTTTGTCCCCACAGTAAGAAGAAACCTCAGCACCTGCAAGTCCAAAGAAACGTTCTGTCACATTTTTCTCATCTACATTCTCATTTTCAGGAATTGCATCAAGATTTCCATGAATCTGCTGAGTAATTCTGTTTCCTTCGAACAGTGTACGAGAAATAAAAAGAGAGTACTGTAAATTAACCTGATCCTGTTCGTAATTGCTGTGGTTGGTAAACTCTGCATATCCGCTGAGAGTCAGGTTCCTTTCGTGATCAGAATGATTGGTCACAGATAATGCCCATACTTCATAACTCTTTCCAAGAGGAACATAGTAAAGGGCTTCTGAGTGAATATCGCTGTAGTCGGCAGAAATTTTTGTATAACCGATTCCGTGACGGCATTCGCTCTTATACTGAGCCAGATCTTTGCCTGCAGGCTGCCAGGATGCAGACCAGAAGTCTGATGATCTGTCATCGCGAATGTAAATGTAACGTCCCGGCTGGTCAAAGTTATTAAAAACATAGCGCAGGATACGTCCGTTTGCACCGGATTTTGCAAAACTGTAGCCCCCTGCATTATTGGAAATGATTGCACCGTACTCCGGGGAACCCAGATAGTTTACCCATGGTGCAGGTGTTGCCGGATTAGTAATCACGTATTCTCGGTTTTCATTGTCAAAATATCCGTATTTCATATAGTAAATCCTTTCTGTTAGAACAATATTTATAACTGCCTGTCGACTGCTTTTATGGAGGCTGAGCAGCTATTGTTTTCAGGCAAGTGTCACTGTAATTTCATGAAGATCAGAAGAGAGGTTGTTAATAAATTCTCTGGAGATCATAATATGGGAATCTTCTACGATTTCTATTGCTGTTTTGTCGCAGTCCGCAGCGGCGATATGATAAGAACCATAATCTTTTCTGTCTGTGTTTCGGTAGGTAACATGGAACTGTTTTCCTGCAAAAGTAACAGAGACAGAAGCAGTTCCTGCTTCATCGAACTGTTCTGCCAGAAGTTTTGGATGAACCAGAAGGTTTCCGAAAACTCCACGGACACCAAAGACCTCTGTGATCATGGTAAAAAGATACCAGCTTGCAGCACCTGTCAGATAATGATACATGCCACGTCCATCTGAACGGAAATATTCAGGAATTCCCGGGTAAATATGGCTGGTATCAAAGTCGAGAGCTGTATCAGACAGAGAACGTAATGCTTTCCAGCCTTCTTTTGCAAAGCCTCTCTGATATAAGGCATTTGCATACATAACTGCCATATGAGAGAAAACAGCACCGTTTTCTTTTTCGCCATAAGCGAAACCGAACATACGTCCCATATCAAACTTCAGTTCCTGAAAATCTGTGTTCAGGCGGTAACCGCCAATTTCTTTTCTGTAAAGATAATGATCTGCGCTTTTTACGATTTTTCTAATCTGCGCATCAGTGGCAACATTTCCCATAATAGAGAAAACCTGGCCCGTGAGCATCATACGCACCTGTTCATGGTGGAAACCTTCCACTGCCTCTCCATGATTATCGTAATAGCTGTTATACCATCCTTCTTCGCTGTCTTTGCCATCAATCCATTCCTGTGAACGGATATGATCTGTCAGCCAGTTGGATTTCTGGATCAGGTTGGCAGCAAGTGTGGAGAGAGAGAAGTTTTTCTTTCTGCCGCTTAGGTTATGCCTGCAGCTTTTGGCATATTCAGTAAGAATCTTTTTCTTTTCAGATACACTGTCAAACATATCTGTCTGATCGTTCAGCAGGATTTCAATTTCCTCTGACAGCGGGATACTGGTTTCGCCTGCAGATTCCATAAGGCGTAATATGGAAGCAAGAGTATGGAGATTGCCCGCATAAGCACAGGTAAAGGCAACACTTTCACCATTTTCTGCTGCCATATCCAGGGCATCGTTCCAGTCAGCTCCGCGGAGACGGTAAATATTATGAACACCTACATCATAAAAAGCGGCAAGCTGCTGGATCAGGATGTGCTCCAGAACACTTCCGGTATATACCTGACCGTCTTCGGTGCGCTGTTTATTTCCATATGCGTCATTCCAGAGAGTATCAATTTCTGTGCCGCGCATGGTTTGTGCATCTTTAAAATAAGGAACCTGTTTCTTAAGGATCTCTATATCTCCGGTCTGATTAATATAAAGACTGGTCGTGATTAGCGGCCAGAGTGCATGATCCATCCATACACGTGCGATTCCGTTTCTGTCAGCGATAAAATTGCCGTCACCGTCTCCGATAATAGTAGCATTTGTACCATCAATACGTACGCCGCCATAATTCTTTTCAATCATGGCACCTACATTCTGAGGATTCATCAGCAGAAGAGAAAGACAATCCTGCCACAGATCACGCCATCCGCGTCCACCACGTCCGTAATCATGATGAGGAAGGAAAGAACAGCCAAATAAACGGCGCAGGAATGGCTGGAAACTTACCCATTTCATATAACTGTCAAAGTCAGGATCCTGTGTGTGGAAGTCAACGTTTACCTGTTTTTTCCAGTAAATTCTGGTTTCTTCCAGTGCATTTTTTACTTTATCGGAAGTATTGTATTTTTCAAAAATATTTTCAATTTCTTCTTTACTGTCGGCAATACCTGATAATAAAATAAAGTCTGTTTTTTCACCGGGAGCCAGTGTGAAAGATGAGAAACAGAAAGCACCCATTGCTTCCTTTCCTGCTGCCAGACTGTGTGCGGGAACTCCTTTATATCCTTCATATACTGTGCGTGGATGTGTATAGGTACCACCTTCTCCGATAAAATCTTCTACAGTCGGATAATAGGAAATCGGATTTTCTCCCTTTCCGGAACAGCCATTTACATAATAGATTTTATGATTTGGCTGATGTCCCCGCTCGTCAAATGACATGGTGGGGCAGACGTTGATTCCATGTTCTGTTGTCTCGATACGATGGAGCATGGAAGTGACATTTCGATGATCACGAATGTTATCCGCACTTCTTCCGTAAACAGGAATTGCACCATATGCAGTAAATTTCTGTACGGTATCTGTCTGGTTTTCAACTGTCACATACATAATCTCCACATTATCACTTTTGGGGATAAAAGAAGTAACTGTGGAGATGAGCCCAAGTTCTCTGGAAGTCCTTTTCAAAGTCTGCCACATGAATCCGGCGGTTAGTTCACTGTCTTCCTGCCTGTCAGTAAAACGGTCGGCTTCCTGCTGAGTAGAGGAACCTGTTACTGAATAAGGGATGTGTCCTTCTTTTACGATCCAGAAATTTCTGGAAGAACGATTGTTATGGAGATTTTCGGAACTGACCGGTTCTAGCAGGAAGGTATCCTGATCAATTTTGCTGTCACCTCCAAGCACTGGTGTGACGGAACTTTTCAGACCTGCTTCTGATGCAAGAGGAAAATAAAGATAACTGGTATTTTCCGGTCTGTTCACACAAAAGCTTCCATGATTATCAATAAACTTAATATGTTTCAACATTTTTCTCCTTCCATAAATATTGTATGGAAATTATATCGGAAATGAGATCTTTCGGAAATAAGAAACATGAAGTAAGTATCAGAATCATGACATAAAATAACACAATTTCAGAAAAATATATGAGCAGGTAATGAATCAGATTGCGAATATTCATCTGGCTGATTTATAGAAAAATGGTACCTTTTATACAAAAATACTAATAAAAAAAACAGAAAGATTATGATTTTAGGAAAGATTTCCTTATTAAATGACAAAATCTGTCTGTATATAAAAAGAACACAATGAGGTCATGAATCTGACATTTTGGTGGAAATTATAATATACCCGAAAAGCAGCTTAAGCTATAATCTGATACATCAGGTGAGGCAAGAAACTCACAAAGAGAAAAAAAGAAAAAGGAGGGCTTTTTTAATGAAAAAGAAAGCATTAGCTGTTTTACTTACAGCATCCGTAATTGCAGGTACAATGGGCGGAACCGCTACAATCGTACATGCAGATGAAGAAGGAAAAGTAATCAATATTTATTCCTGGAATGATGAATTCCGTCAGCGTCTGGAAGCAGTATATCCTGAAGTAAAAGAAACATCCAAAGACGGAACAGTAACAACATTAAAGGATGGAACAGAAATTCACTGGATCATAAATCCAAATCAGGATGGTGTTTATCAGCAGAAACTTGATGAAGCTCTTATGAATCAGGCTGATGCATCAGCAGATGATAAGGTAGATATCTTCTTATCAGAAACAGATTATGTATACAAATATACAGATGCAGCAGCGGATGTGGCAATGCCTCTGAAAGATCTTGGAATTGATCCTGACAAAGATCTTGCAGATCAGTATGACTTTACAAAAACAACTGCATCTGATGCAGATGGAGTACAGAGAGGATCTACATGGCAGTGCTGCCCTGGACTTCTTGTATATCGTCGTGATATTGCCAAAGATGTGTTCGGAACCGACGATCCTGAAGAAGTAGGCAAGAGAATGAAAGACTGGGATACAGCAAAAGCTACAGCTGAAGAACTGAAAGCAAAAGGATATTACACATTTGCTTCTTATGCTGATACATTTAGACTGTATGGAAACAGCATTTCCCAGCCATGGGTAGAAGACGGTGCAACAACTGTTAATGTAGACCAGCAGGTAATGAACTGGATCAAAGATTCCAAAGAATGGCTGGATGCAGGATACCTGAACAAAACTGTAAAAGGTCAGTGGAATGATGACTGGAACAAAGCTATGGGATCTGAATCCAAAGTATTTGCATTCCTCTTCCCGGCATGGGGAATTGACTTTACATTGAAACCAAACTGGGATGGAGAAGACGGAGAATGGGCTGTTACAAATCCACCACAGGAATACAATTGGGGCGGTTCTTACATCCATGCAGCAACAGGAACAGATAATCCGGAACATGCAAAAGATATCATTCTTGCACTGACAGGAAATAAGGACAATTTATTAAAGATTTCCAAAGATTATTCTGACTTTACAAATACAAAGAGTGGTATGCAGGAAGTTGCAAAAGATGATACTTTCGCATCTGACTTCCTTGGCGGACAGAATCCATTTACATATTTCTCACCGGTTGCAGAGAACATCAAGATCGCACCACTTTCTGCTTATGACCAGGGCTGCGTAGAACTGATCCAGAACGCTTTCAGCGATTACTTCCAGGGTCAGGTAGACTATGACAAAGCAAAATCAAACTTTGAAACAGCAATCAAAGAACGTTATCCGGAAATCCAGGAAGTTAACTGGGCTGAATAATAAACGCTTTTGAATTGACAGTTAAAAAGTTTCAGGTGTAAATAACCTGTACAGATGCATTTGTATTTGCCAGGCACGCATGAAAGAGATGTGTGTCTGGCACTAATATGTAAAGGAAGGAATGCTGAACTATGAAAAAAAAGAAAAGCATCAGCTATGCAAAATGGGGATACATCTTTATCCTTCCATTTTTTATAACTTTTTTAATCTTTTCTTTGATTCCGCTGGTAGATACTGTACGTTATAGTTTCTATGAATATTATCGTTCAGGAATTAAAGAAATCGGACCGAATTTTATTGGAATTGCAAACTATCTGAGTCTGTTGAAGTCAGATATGCTCAAATACAGTACTAATACGCTGATTCTGTGGGTAATCGGATTTGTACCGCAGATCGTGATCGCACTGGTTCTGGCATGCTGGTTTACAGATGCGCGTCTGAAGATCCATGGACAGCAGTTTTTCAAGGTTGTTATTTATCTTCCTAACCTGATCATGGCTTCTGCGTTTGCATTATTGTTCTTTACCATGTTCTCTACCAACGGACCGATTAACTCTATTCTGATGTCTCTGGGATGGGTTAAAAAACCGATAGATTTCCTGGGTTCTGTAATCGGAACCAGATCTCTGGTCGGATTTATGAACTTCCTGATGTGGTTTGGTAATACAACAATTATGCTGATGGCTGCTGTTATGGGTATCAGTATGGATATTTTTGAAGCATCTGAACTGGATGGCTGTAACAGTATCAAGAGATTTTTCTATATCACACTGCCGCTGATCCGTCCGATCCTTGCTTATACACTGATCACATCTATCATCGGTGGTCTTCAGATGTTCGATGTTCCTCAGATTCTTACAAATGGACAGGGAAATCCAGACCGTACATCTATGACTCTGATCATGTTCCTGAACAGCCACTTAAAGAGCAAGAACTATGGTATGGCAGGTGCACTGTCCGTATATCTGTTTATTGTCAGCGGTATTTTATGTATGATCGTATATAAGATGACAAATGACACAGACCCGGATGGTTCCAAGAAAGCTGCAAAGAAAAAAGCAAAAGAAGAAAGAAGGAGGAGATAAACTATGAAATCAAATACATCAGGTCGTGTGCGCAGTATTTTTGTTCATCTTGTGCTGATCTTTTTATCCTTCCTGTGTCTGTTTTTCTTTTACATTCTGATTGTAAATGCAACACGTTCCCATGCGGATCTGCAGAAAGGATTTTCAGCACTTCCCGGAAAATATTTTCTTGAGAATCTGAAGAATGTGGCAAATGACGGAAGTTTCCCGATGTTCCGCGGTATTCTTAACAGTGTTGTTGTATCTTCCTGCAGTGCTGCACTTTGTACATATTTTTCTTCTTTGACAGCTTATGGTCTATATGCTTATGATTTTAAAATGAAGAAAGCAGCTTTTACCTTTATTATGGCAATTCTTGTTATGCCTACACAGGTAACAGCAATGGGATTTTTACGACTGATCACAAAGATGGGAATGTATGACTCTTTACTTCCGCTGATCATTCCATCCATTGCATCTCCGGCAGTCTTTTACTTTATGTACAGTTACCTTCAGTCTTCCCTTCCTTTATCCCTTGTGGAAGCGGCAAGAATTGATGGCTCCGGAGAATTCAGAACCTTTAACAGTATTGTACTTCCGATCATGAAACCGGCAGTAGCAGTACAGGCAATCTTTACTTTCGTAGGATCCTGGAACAATTACTTCGTTCCTGCCCTGATCATTCAGTCAAAGAGCAAAATGACAGTGCCGATCCTGATTGCAACTCTGCGTGGTGCTGATTATATGAACTTTGATATGGGTAAAATTTACATGATGATCACTGTTGCGATCGTGCCAATCATTATTGTATATCTGCTTTTATCCAAATACATTATTGCAGGTGTAACACTTGGTGGTGTAAAAGAATAATGAGAATTAAGAACCCCCATAGAGAGAATGCTATGGAGGTTCTTTTCATGAGAATTATAATATTAAAAACAGGAGTATAATTATATGAAGAAATGGATTTACAGTGGAACTAGAGAAGAACAGCCGTCAGAGAGAGAACTGATGCATGGAAAGCTTGCCAGAAAAGCGGCGTCAGAAGGCATTGTTCTGCTGAAAAATGAAGGAATCCTTCCATTAAAGAAAGATACAGCTGCTGCACTTCTTGGGTATGGAGCAGAGAAAACCGTAAAGGGTGGAATTGGTTCTGGAGATGTTAACAACAGAAAGAATATTTCTATTTATCAGGGACTGAAAGAAGCAGGAGTAAAAATTGTAAGCGAAGACTGGATCAGCGATTATCACAATCGCTATGAGCAGGCGAGAGAGGCGTGGAAAGAAAAAGTTCTGGAAGAAGCTAAGAAAGTAGATAATCCTTTTGATGCCTATGCAGAGAATCCTTTTGCAATGCCGCTGGGACGTAAGGTGGCAGAGGAAGATATCTGTGAAGCAGATGTGGTGATTTATGTGATCAGTCGTATTTCAGGAGAAGGAAAAGACCGCCGCAAAGTAAAGGGAGATTACTATTTAAGCGAGAGAGAAGAGGAAGATTTACGTTATCTTGCAGAAATGAACAAACCTGTGATCCTTATTCTTAATGCAGGTGGTCCTGTGGAGCTGACAGATATTCTGGAACAGACAGACAATATAAAAGGAATCTTAAATATTTCTCAGCTTGGTCAGGAAGGGGGAGATGCCCTGGCTGATGTACTTCTGGGAAAAGAAGTGCCGGGCGGTAAACTGACAACAACCTGGGCAAGGCGATACGAGGATTATCCGGCTTCAGAAGAGTATGGGTATCTGAATGGCAATCTGGAAAAGGAAAAATACAAAGAAGGTATTTATGTAGGTTACAGATATTTTGACAGCTTTGACAAAAAGGTGATGTTTCCGTTTGGGTTTGGTCTTTCTTATACTATGTTTGAGATGAAGTGTTGTAGCATAAATATGGAAGAAAGTAAGATCAGAGCAGAGGTTCAGGTTACAAATACAGGAAATGAATATGCTGGTAAAGAAGTGGTACAGATTTATGTTACGCTTCCGCAGACAGAACTGGAAAAAGAGTATAAGAGACTGGCAGGTTTTGCAAAAACCAGAATTCTGAAGCCGGGAGAAACACAAACACTTACTGTTGAGATTCCACAGAAACAACTGGCTTCTTTCAATGAGGAAACACATACATGGATAGTGGAAAAAGGCAAATATGGCATTCTGGTCGGAAACAGTTCAGACAAACTGAAACTGGAAGCAGTTCTGGTAGTTTCAGATGATACAGTACTGGAACAGATGGATAAAATCTGTCCGCTTCAGGAAGAACTGGAACAGATTTATCTGACAAAAGAATTGAAAGAAAAATCTGTGCAGAGACAGGAAAAACTGATAACAGCGCAGGTTCCGGAATATTATTTTAAACCTGCGATGATACCGGCAAAATCGGAAAATGCCGGAAAAAATCAGGAAAATCTGACAGAGGAAGAAAAAAGATTTGTTTCTGTTCTGGAAGACAGAACTACAGAAGAGCTGATTCCTCTGCTTTATGGAAAGATTTCAGAGAATATCAGTACTCTTGGTGCAGCAGGGATTCGAGTACCGGGATCAGCAGGTGAAACCTGCGGTACTTTGGAAGAGGATGGAATCCCGTCTCTTGTTATGGCGGACGGTCCGGCAGGTATCCGCCTCAGACAGTGGTATGAGGTAGATAAAGAGACAGACAGCATCTATGAAATGGGAGTTCTTGGTTCACTGGAAAATGGAATTCTGGAACCTGGTGTGCATCATGAGAATGCAGACACTTATTATCAGTACTGTACTGCTTTTCCGGTAGGAACAGCACTGGCACAGACCTGGGATACAGATCTCATGACAGAGTTTGGAAAAGCAATCGCAGAAGAAATGGAAGAATTTCATGTAAATCTGTGGCTTGCACCGGGTATGAATATTCACAGAAACCCATTATGTGGAAGAAATTATGAATATTATTCAGAAGATCCATATCTGTCAGGGATGCTGGCAGCAGCAGTGATCCGGGGTGTTCAGAGCAAGTCAGGATGTGGCGTAACAATCAAGCATTTTGCATGTAATAATCAGGAAGATAACCGCATGGGTGTTGACTCCTGCGTATCCGAACGTGCGCTCAGAGAAATCTATCTCCGCGGATTTGAAATTGCAGTAAAAGAAGGAAATCCTGTTTCTATTATGACTTCCTATAATCTTATCAACGGTATTCATGCGGCGAACAGCAAAGATCTGTGCATGACAGTTGCCAGAAAAGAATGGGGATTTGACGGAGCAATTATGTCAGACTGGAACACAACAGTTCCGGAAGATGGAAGCGTTCCATGGAAATGTGTGGCAGCAGGCAATGACATTATCATGCCTGGAAATCCGGATGATGATAAGAATATTCGCCAGGCATATAAAGAAGGTAAACTTACAGAAGAAGAAATCCGAAATTGTGCCGGACATCTGGTATCTATGATCCGTAGATTAGAGCGTACAGATTGTTGAAATGATTTTTCAAACATGCTCTAAATGAAAACAGATAGAATTCTGGCATATGCTGAAAATACAGTAATGAGAGGACAATATTAATTATTAAAATCAATCGGAAGACCATCAGAGGCCTTCCGATTGATTTAGTGCTCATAATAACTGGATTTTTTATTTGCATCAGCAGATTTTCAGCAGATTTTCAAAGGAGAAAATCTCTTTTTCAGACATTAATTCTTCAAATCTGTTCAGGTTAAGATCTGAGTGTTCCAGTTCTCTTGAAAACTGATAACAGATACGGATCTGGTCATCTAGCTTAAACTGCCGGTTGTTTTTCAGATAGGTTCCCACATTTAATTCATGGATGAACAGGGTGCACACAACTGCCATTTTCACCTTGGCGAAGATCTCATCATCATAAACTGCACCGCAGAAATAGGTATAGATCCAGTAAACAAGAAGCTGTTCCTCCTGAATCTGCCAGTCCGGATAAGAGAAATCAAATTCACTTTTCTGCCAGGAATAAAGATTTCCGGAGTCAGACTGCGAATCTGTATTTCCATTATACAGTGGAGTCAGACAATTCTTTAAGTATTCCTGCCATCCCGGGCGCAGAACCTCCATTTCCGGGACAACAGTTTTCCACATTTTTTTAAATAATTGTTCTGGTGTATTTGCGCAGGCAGATGCAACAGAACTGTTTTCTATGTTATCTGTATTTATACGAGAGTAAATTTTGCTGCAAAATCTATCTCCGTATCCGGAATCTTCATGTCGTTTTCGCATTTCTTCCCATTTAAAGAGTTCATTTTTATTTACACATAACTGGAAATCATGTGCAGCAGCCAGAAGTTTCCACAGACGTTTCTGCATGGGTACAGCTCTGTCCTGGATGATATCTATAAGCATATCACGGGTGTCCATAAGTGCAGTGAACAGGAAATAATCAAAGTCATCATAGACTTCTTCTTTTGTCTTTTTTTCTTTTGTGATAAAGTGTACCTTTTCTTTTTGGGAAAGTAAAATCCTTGCTGCCTCCGGACAGGAGAGCGACAGGGAAATCTCACGCAGACCTTCAAATTCTTCAATATGTCTAGGATAATTTCTGCAGGTTCTGCAGAACATTTCCGGTCCTGCTTCTGTGTAGATATCACACAGGTTCTCTTCGTTGAGAAAAGCACAGCGTCTGTTATACTGGCGGAAAACATGTTCTTTCCAGTCAATATCATTGTGCAGGCGATTGCGGAATGGACCTTTAAAGTGCTGGTACTTCTTCAGTGTCTGATCGTCAATCACGATCTGCCATCCTGCGCAGCAGGTATCCGGACAGGCTCCTGCAATGCAGGAAAATTCTTTATAGTAGTTTGGAAATGTGTATTGCATGATATTAAATAGGATCCTTTCTTTTTTTCTTAAGTTTACGGTAAGTTCCTGCAGTCATGCCACAGGATTTGCGAAAGCTCTGGGAGAGATAACTCTGAGAGGAGAATCCTGTGAGATGCGCAATATCTGAAATCCCGTAATCAGTATTTTCCAGAAGCTCCTTGCACACTTCGATGCGTTTTCGGTTCAGATAATTGATAGGAGAAATCCCATAATATTTTGTAAATTCATGACTCAGATAATACTTATTAAGATGACTGAGTTCTGAGAGGTGATCCAGAGTAATATTTTCCCCGTAATTGGAGTCAAGATAACGCTTAATATGAGCGCACTCTTTACTTGGATGCTGGGCGGTGATCAGTTCAAATGGTGAATCCGTAATGCGCCGAAGCTGCAGAATCAGAATATCCAGCATATGACTGCAGATGGTTTCATATCCTTCAGACTGTCTGTCCAGCTCCTGAAACAGAGAATTAAAGTAAAATAACAAATCTGTTTTCTTTTCACGACAGTTAAAAATGCGATACTCTTTATGACCGTTAAAGGAAAAACATAGTCCGTCCACACCTACTGTAAAATAACTCAGAGGAGGACTCCCTTTGGAGATTTCAGTGTGATTGATATGTGGATTAATGATGACCAAATCGTCCTTTGAGATTGGGAAAATCTGATCCTCGATCAGAAAATCTCCCTGACCGTCACGTACATAGAACAATTCTGTAAAGGCATGAGAGTGAGGAATACTGGGCCAGTCACCCTCGTAGCGGGAAGAAGAGGTATTTAAAAGCGTAATATTCTGAGCTGTTGGGTGTTCGGGGCTGAAACGAAATGATTGTGAGCTCATGGCAGATTCTCCTTTCTTCTGTTTACGGCAGATGAGTATATTTGTAGCAATTTTGTTGGCGGATTCTGAATGATAGTATTTTATATCGCAAAAGATATAACTGAGATTCTTCAGGATAATTAGAATAAGTGCATAAAAAATGATAAAAATAAAATCAACATCAGTTATTAAGGTAAAAAATAGAAGGCTTTTCAGATAGCTGATAACATATTTTCTATAATACCATAATTTTTTTGTAAGAGCAAGATTTCTAAAAAACAAAGCAAAAAGTGAATTGAAAAAAATTTTGAAAGAAAGTATTTTATAAACAGATAGACTGAAAATAATGTGATTACAGAAGCGAACGGACAGTAATTATCCGCTTGTCAGCAAAATGAAGGAGGTAACAGAAAATGGGAAAAGGTCGTGTAACCATACCAACTGACCTGGATGTAGTTCCACAGACACTGGAAATGATAGAAGAGTGGGGCGCTGATGCTATACGTGACTGTGACGGAACAGAATTTCCGCAGAAATTAAAAGACACAGGTGCCAAAATTTATGCAACCTACTATACAACTCGTAAGGACAATGCGTGGGCGAAAGCACATCCGGAAGAAATCCAGCAGATGTATATTATGACATCTTTCCACACAGCGGTTGCAGATACACTGGAGATTCATCTGATGGATCACCTCTATCCGAATATGCTTGCAGTCAACACAAGAGATGATATCCGCAGATGGTGGGAAGTAATGGATCGTACCACAGGAGAGCCGGTACTGACAGATCAGTGGTCATATGAAGAAGAGACAGGAAATGTAGTGATCTTATCTGCGAAACGCTTCCATGAATATACTGTAAGTTTCCTGGCATATATTATGTGGGATCCTGTACATATGTACAATGCAGTAGTAAATGACTGGAAAGACGTAGAACCGCAGATTACATTTGATGTGCGTCAGCCGAAAACAAGAGCACACTCTCTGGAACGTCTGCGCAGATTTCTGGATACTCATGAGTATGTGGATGTTGTGCGCTTCACTACATTTTTCCATCAGTTTACTCTTATATTTGATGAACTTGCAAGAGAGAAATATGTAGACTGGTTTGGTTATTCCGCTTCAGTCAGCCCATATATTCTGGAGCAGTTTGAGAAAGAAGTGGGCTATCCTTTCAGACCGGAATATATCATTGATCAGGGATACATGAACAATACCTATCGGATTCCCTCAAAAGAATTCAAAGATTTCCAGGCATTTCAGAGACGCGAAGTTGCGAAGCTTGCCAAAGAGATGGTAGATATCGTACATGAATACGGAAAAGAGGCCATGATGTTCATGGGAGATCACTGGATTGGTATGGAACCGTTTATGGACGAATTTGCATCTATCGGACTGGATGCTGTAGTTGGAAGTGTTGGAAATGGTGCGACCCTGCGTCTGTTCAGTGATATTAAGAATGTAAAATATACAGAAGGAAGATTTTTGCCATACTTTTTCCCGGATACGTTCCATGAAGGCGGCGATCCTGTAAAGGAGGCAAAAGTAAACTGGGTAACAGCAAGAAGAGCAATCCTTCGAAGCCCGATCCAGAGAATAGGCTACGGCGGATATCTGAAACTTGCCCTGGAATTCCCGGATTTTGTACAGTATATCAAAGAAGTCTGCGAAGAGTTCCGCACTTTATATGATAACATTCAGGGAACGACTCCTTATTGCGTAAAACGGGTAGCAGTCCTGAATTGTTGGGGAAAGATGCGCTCATGGGGTAACCATATGGTACATCACGCCATCTATTACAAGCAGAATTATTCTTATTTCGGAATTATCGAAGCATTAAGCGGCGCACCGTTTGATGTATCATTTATCAGCTTTGATGATATCAAAGCAGACAAAGATCTTCTGAAGAAGTTTGACGTAGTGATCAATGTAGGAGATGCGGACACTGCACAGTCAGGCGGCGAGAACTGGATCGACGAAACAATCATCACAGCAGTCAGAGAATTTGTATATAATGGCGGTGGATTTATCGGTGTAGGAGAACCGGCAGCACATCAGTGGCAGGGCAGATTCATTCAGTTAGATGATGTACTTGGAGTAGAAGAAGAACATGGATTTAACCTGAATACAGATAAATATAACTGGGAAGAACACAGAGATCATTTCATCCTTAAAGATGCAGAAGGCGAGGTTGATTTCGGTGAAGGTAAGAAGAACATTTATGCCTTACCGGAAACAGAAATCTTAATCCAGAAAGACCAGGAAGTGCAGATGGCTGTAAAGACTTTCGGTAAAGGAAGAGGCGTTTATATCAGCGGACTTCCATACAGCTTCAAGAACAGCCGCGTGCTTTATCGTGCAGTCCTTTGGTCAGCATCCGCAGAGGAAGAACTTCACTGCTGGTATTCAACCAACTACAATGTAGAAGTACATGCTTACGTAAAAAATGGAAAATACTGCGTAGTCAACAACACTTACGAACCACAGGATACAGTAGTTTACAGAGGTGATGGAAGCAGTTTCCGGTTACATATGGAGGCAAATGAGATCAAATGGTATCAGATATGAAAGATATCGGATAGATTTTATCTGTAAAATAGATTGAAAAGCAAGTCAGTGAAGAAATAACAGAACAGGTTCAGACGTGAGCAGAATGCTTTTGCCTGAACCTGTTTTGATGTGTCAATAAGTTGATTTTTGAACAATCTTGCGTTTGAATTTCTTATTTACGCATCGTTGTCGGTCGCTGTAGCCACCGGCATATAATTATTTAATTAAGCTGTTATCATCAAAGTAGTTGATCTGCATTGCTGAACGAACATCATGAAGTGTCTGTGCAGCTTTTGCTTCAGCAACCTTGCTTCCCTCTTTGAGGATATCATATACATCATCAAGATGCTGTTCCCAGTATTTACGTCTTTCGCGGATTGGAGAAAGCTCTGCCTGGAGTACTTTGTTCAGGAATTTCTTAACCTTGACATCACCCAGACCGCCGCGTGTATAATGAGCTTTCAGTTCATCCAGATTCTGATATTCAGGCAGGAACTCTGCGAAATATTCCGGTTTACAGAATGCATCCAGATAAATAAATACAGGATTTCCTTCCACACGTCCCGGATCTTCCACACGAAGATGATTCGGGTCTGTGAACATGGACATAACCTTCTTCTTAACATCAGCTTCTTCATCTGAAAGGTAGATGCAGTTTCCGAGAGATTTGCTCATTTTTGCTTTTCCGTCAATACCTGGCAGACGTAAGCATGCTTTATTGGATGGCAGAATAATCTCAGGCTCTGTCAGAGTTTCACCATAAACAGTATTAAATTTGTGGACGATCTCCTTGCACTGCTCGAGCATTGGAAGCTGATCTTCGCCAACCGGAACAGTAGTAGCGCGGAATGCAGTGATGTCTGCAGCCTGGCTGATCGGATAGCAGAAGAATCCAACAGGGATGCTTGCCTCAAAATTACGCATCTGGATTTCAGATTTAACTGTAGGATTACGCTGTACACGTGCCACAGTAACAAGGTTCATATAATAGAAAGTAAGCTCTGTAAGCTCCGGAACCATGGACTGGATAAAGATAGTGGATTTCTCAGGATCAATGCCACATGCAAGATAATCCAGGGCGACCTGAAGGATGTTCTGGCGAACTTTCTCAGGGTGTTCAGCGTTATCTGTTAATGCCTGTGCATCTGCGATCATAATATAAATTTCATCATATAAGCCGGAGTTCTGTAAACGAACACGCTCGGATAATGAACCAACATAATGTCCAACATGAAGGCGGCCTGTTGGGCGGTCACCGGTTAAAATAATTTTGCTCATTTTGCTCTCCTAAAAGTAAATTCCGATTTTCCAGAGAGTTTCTGGAAATTCTCAGTTACTATTATTATAAGGCCTGTGAATGTTACCGTCAATGATTTTGGGGGAATAAATCAGGATATAATTTATTGAATATTTATGCAATAAATACATTTACAGAATTGATTAAAAGAAAAGATTCTGCTAGAATAATAAATAGCTTCCGACAGGATTGCAGAGATGTGTAATAGAAATATGTCATGCATTGCATGATAAGATAAAAGGAGTATTTACCATGCCAGTATTTGATTTCAGCGGTGCTTCAGACAAGAAAACAGGCGTACAGTCTGAATGTACCTACACTACGTTCCAGTCCAATGAAAAGGAGACTTCCCCTGAGAAACCGATCATGATCCTGGATAACAGCAGCCGTCAGTGGAAACATCATTCCTGCGGTATTTTTACTAATCCGATTAAACGTACATCCTTTGAATTTAAAGAAGATGACGGCGTTTTCAGTGCAGATATTATCAGTATTGATTCAAGATTTGTAAGTCTTCTGAAATGGCTTGGGGAGAATCATATCAATGTGCGTCTTTCTGGAGAGAATAAAGAGAATGGTTATGCAGTTTATAAGATTCGTGAAACTGCTTTTGGCGGCGGTACGAAACTTTCCGCAGAGGACGGATTTCTTCAGTTTATGATCGAGAGACTTCTTGCAAGCAGTGCACCTGCAGAGATTGTTGAGGATGAAGATGAGGAAGAAACAGGGGACGAGATGAAGCTGACAAGCATTCAGAGCATCACTGATTTTATGACCTGCGCAGGCAGAACCCTGCCGGATAATATCCGTCTCTGGGCGAGAAGAAACCTTGCAGTTGCCCGTTCACACGAAGTATCTCCGGAGGAGAGACGTCATGCTCAGAGAGCACTTTCCATCATGATGAATGTACAGTGGAAGAGCAATTATTTTGAAGCAATCGATCCTCAGGAAGCCCGCAGGATCCTTGATGAGGAACTCTACGGAATGGAATCTGTAAAGCAGCGTATCATTGAAACAATCATACAGATCAACCGTACCCATACACTTCCTGCATACGGACTTCTCCTTGTAGGTCCTGCAGGTACAGGCAAATCCCAGATTGCCTATGCAGTTGCCCGTATTCTGAAACTGCCTTGGACAACTCTGGACATGAGTTCCATCAATGATCCGGAACAGCTTACAGGAAGTTCCAGAATCTATGCAAACGCAAAGCCCGGAATCATCATGGAAGCTTTCTCGGCAGCAGGAGAATCCAACCTTGTATTTATTATCAACGAGCTTGATAAAGCAGCGTCAGGTAAGGGCAACGGAAATCCTGCAGACGTACTTCTTACTCTGCTTGACAACCTTGGATTTACAGATAACTATATGGAATGTATGGTGCCCACAGTGGGCGTTTATCCTATTGCTACGGCAAACGATAAATCCCAGATCAGCGCACCTCTGATGTCCCGTTTCGCGGTGATCGATATCCCGGATTATACATCAGAAGAGAAGAAGATCATCTTCTCCAAATACGTTCTTCCGAAAGTTCTGAAACGCATGAGCCTGAAAGCAGAAGAATGTGTAGTAACAGAAGACGGTCTGGATGCCATCGTTGAATTGCATAAAAATACAAGCGGTATTCGTGATCTGGAACAGGCAGCAGAGCATATCGCAGCCAATGCCCTGTATCAGATTGAAGTAGATCACCTGACAGGTGTGACATTCAATGCAGAGATGGTAAGAGAATTACTTTCCTGAAAAACTGAAATTATATGTCTGAAAAAATCTTGACATAAATAAAAATTAAGAGTATACTTTCAGACATCAACAGGATAAAATTTAGAAATTGCTGATAAAAATAAAATAAGATCTTCAGGGCAGGGTGCAATTCCCTACCGGTGGTAAAGCCCACGAGCCGTAAGGCATGATTCGGTGTAATTCCGAAGCCGACAGTACAGTCTGGATGAAAGAAGATAACAGTAGAGATACAGAAGAATTAACTGATCTGTGAAAGCGACTGCTCTGGAATAATAAATTTATTCCAGAGCTTTTTAATATCATCAAAGCAGTTTTAATGATGAAGCAAAAAGTCAGATTCACACGAAGATAATTCAAGCAGATATTAATTTACAGGCCCTGGATGTTGAAAGACACCGGGGCTTTTTTGGTATCATCAGTACCATCAGAAGAACAGGAGATGAGGGATTGAAAGATATAACGGATATGGAAAAAGACAGGCAATATATGAAAATGGCGTTAGAACTGGCGCAAAAAGGAATGGGATTTACAGCACCTAACCCAATGGTAGGTGCCGTGATCGTCAAAAGCGGAAAAGTCATTGGCCAGGGATATCACAGAAAATACGGTGAACTTCATGCAGAAAGGGAAGCTCTGGCATCATGTACAGAACAGCCAGAAGGTGCCTCCATATATGTTACTCTGGAACCTTGCTGCCATTACGGGAAACAGCCTCCGTGTGTCAATGCAATCCTGGAATCGGGGATCAGACGTGTGATTATTGGTTCCTCGGACCCTAATCCCCTGGTTTCAGGAAAAGGAATCCGGATTCTGAAAGAGCATGGGATCGAAGTAACGGAAAACGTTTTAAAAGAAGAGTGCGATAAACTCAATGAAGCATTTTTCTATTACATACAGAATCAAAAACCATATGTAGTCATGAAATATGCGATGACCATGGATGGAAAAATTGCCACTTATACAGGCGCATCCAGATGGGTGACAGGCGAAGCTGCCAGAATGCATGTGCAGAAACAGAGATTGAAATATACAGGGATTATGGCTGGAGTGGGAACTGTGCTGGCAGATGATCCGATGCTTACATGCAGACTGGAAAACGGCAGAAATCCTGTGCGTATTATCTGTGACTCCCACTTGCGGACACCACTGAATTCCAGAATTGTGAAAACGGCATCAACAATTCCAACAATCTTTGCAACCAGCAGTAAAGACCAGCAGAAGATAAAGAATTATGAAGATATGGGATGTAAAGTTCTGGATGTCCCGGAAAAAAACGGACACATAGATTTAAACAGACTAATGGAACTTCTGGGAGCTGCAAAGATAGACAGTATCTTACTGGAAGGAGGAGGCACTTTAAACTGGTCAGCACTCGAAAGCGGTATTGTTCAGAAAGTCCAGACCTATATAGCACCCAAACTTTTTGGGGGAGAAAGTGCAAAGACACCGATAGAAGGAAAAGGATTTCCTGATCCTGCCAGCGCAATATTATTAAAAAACAGCGAAATAATCAGAATAGGAGATGATTTTCTTATAGAGAGTGAGGTGAAGAGTAATGTTCACGGGAATTGTTGAAGAACTGGGAACTGTGAAAAAAATAAAAAAAGGAGCAAATTCAGCAGTATTTACGATACGGGCAGAGAAAATTCTGGATGATCTGAAAACAGGGGACAGTGTAGCTGTAAATGGAATCTGCCTCACTGTAACTGCATGTCTGGAAGATGGTTTTACAGCAGATGTGATGCATGAGACATTGAATCGTTCTGCGCTGATTCAGCTTTCTTTGGGACAGCATGTAAATCTGGAAAGGGCAATGCCTGCAAATGGAAGATTTGGAGGACACATTGTTGCCGGGCATGTGGATGGAACAGGAAAAATCACGGAAATTCGCAGAGATGATA
Source organism: Blautia sp. DFI.6.71 (assembly GCF_020593585.1). NCBI lineage: Bacteria > Bacillati > Bacillota > Clostridia > Lachnospirales > Lachnospiraceae > Blautia > Blautia sp. DFI.6.71. The sequence continues at coordinate 38,343 of NZ_JAJDMJ010000004.1, read as the reverse complement.
ATGCTGTCTGGTACACCATTCAGGCTTCACCACAAATTATGAAATATATTGTGACAAAAGGTTCTGTAACAGTTGATGGAATCAGTCTTACAGTGGCAAAAGTCTCAGAAACAGACTTTTCCATTTCTGCAATTCCTCATACAGTAAAGATTACAGTCCTCGGAGAACGCAAAGAAGGAGATATCGTTAATCTGGAGACAGACATAATTGGAAAATACGTGGAAAAATTAATAACGCCTGTGAAAGAACAGCCGATAAAAAGTAATATTACACGGGATTTTCTGAATAAGTATGGCTTTTGACAGAATTAACCACAAAGCGGTTATTCGATTGATGCAGAACTGTACAGTGGATGTTTTATCTGCCTGACACGAACCAGATAAGCAGCCAATACGAATGATTTTGCCCTCTTAACAACAGAAAAATATATTGTATCAGAAAATACATTGCATAAGGAGAGAAAAAATGAACGGATTTGATTCAGTAGAAGAAGCTCTGGAAGAACTTCGGAATGGAAAAATTATTCTGGTAACGGATGATCCGGACAGAGAGAATGAAGGAGATTTTATCTGTGCAGCAGAGTTTGCCACAACAGAAAATATTAACTTTATGGCAACTCACGGAAAAGGACTTATCTGTATGCCAATGTCTGAGGAATATGTAAGAAAACTGCAGTTCCCGCAGATGGTAGCAGAAAATTCAGATAATCACGAAACTGCTTTTACTGTTTCCGTAGACCATATCAGCACCACTACAGGAATCTCTGCGGCAGAACGTTCTGTTACTGCCATGAAATGTGTGGATGAGAATGCAAAACCCGAAGATTTCAGACGCCCCGGACATATGTTTCCACTTCTGGCGAAGAAGAACGGTGTTCTGGAAAGAAACGGACATACAGAGGCAACTGTAGACCTGTGCAGACTTGCAGGGTTAAAACAGTGCGGGCTGTGCTGTGAAATTATGAGAGAAGACGGCACTATGATGCGGACTTCTGAGTTACGGGAACTTGCCGGAAAGTGGAATCTTAAATTCATAACAATTAAAGATATTCAGAATTACCGTAAATGCCATGATATTCTGGTGGATCGCGTGACGACCACAAAAATGCCGACCAGATACGGAGAGTTTATGGCGTATGGATTTGTAAACCGCCTGAATGGGGAACATCATGTAGCACTGGTAAAAGGTGAAATCGGAGATGGAGAAAACGTTCTGTGCCGTGTGCATTCAGAGTGCCTGACAGGAGACGTTTTTGGATCACAGCGTTGTGACTGCGGACAGCAGTTTGCAGCGGCGATGGCCCAGATTGAGGAAGAAGGCAGAGGGATACTCCTTTATATGAGACAGGAAGGAAGAGGAATCGGACTGATCAATAAACTTCGTGCCTATGAACTTCAGGAACAGGGAATGGATACACTCGAAGCGAATCTGGCACTTGGATTTGCCGGAGACGAAAGAGAATACTACATTGGTGCGCAGATTCTGAGAAATCTTGGGGTAAAAGAGCTGAGGCTGCTGACAAATAACCCGGATAAAGTTTATCAGTTGGAAGAATTTGGCATCAGGATCAAACAGAGAGTTCCGATACAGATGAATGCCACAGCGTATGATCTGCGTTATCTTAAGACAAAACAATTACGAATGGGACATATTCTGAAGTATTAAATACAGCGGGGATTTTCATATATAACGATAACGTTCCCGAAAATAAAATTTACCGTATATAAAAACCTGTACAGGTTAAAAAATATAAATTTACAGATGAAAGGACCAGAAAAAATGAAAACATTAGAAGGAAAATTAGTATCAGATGGAATGAAAGTAGGAATTGTAGCAGCCCGCTTCAATGAATTTATAACTTCCAAGCTGGTAAGTGGTGCCATGGATGGGCTGACACGTCACAATGTAAAAGAAGAGGACATCCAGGTAGCGTGGGTACCAGGTGCTTTTGAAATCCCACTGATCGCGTCTAAAATGGCAAAAAGTGGAAAGTATGATGCGGTTATCTGCGTAGGTGCTGTGATTCGTGGAAATACCAGTCATTATGATTATGTATGCAATGAGGTTTCCAAAGGGATTGCATCAGTATCACTGGAAACAGGAGTTCCGGTATTATTCGGAGTGCTTACCACAGAAAACATCGAGCAGGCAATTGAACGCGCAGGTACAAAAGCAGGAAATAAAGGCTATGACTGTGCACTCAGTGCCATTGAAATGGTAAATCTGATCAAAGAATTTGAAGCTTAAATAGACAACAGATCAGACCCTGAAAGTGAAACCAGTTCACGAAAATCGAAAGGTAATGGTGCTTCCAGAAGGAGCATTTCATCTCTGAAAGGATGCTGAAAAGAAACTTTCCATGCATGAAGGGCTGCCCTGGAAAAGGAAGCACAGGAAGATATTTTATCGTCTGAATGATAAAGAGTATCTCCAAGCAAAGGATGTCCTGTGGATGCCATATGGACACGGATCTGGTGGGTACGTCCGGTATCCAGCTTAAGTGTGATAAGCGACCAGTCCTGACTGGAAAAAAGAGTATGATAATGAGTAACTGCTGTTTTGATTTTTCCCGATAATGCAGATGAATGTAAGGAAAGATCAGCAGCAGTTTTCATTTTCAGATGATTCTCCGGGTCCTGCATCAGCGGTAAATCTAAGGTATGCCAGACACCAGGCATATCTACAGGCAAAGTACCGGATACAGCGGCAAGATATTGCTTGTGAATTTTGCATGGAGATTTTACAGATTGAAGCCTTGAAGCTGCTACCTGATTTTGGGCAAAAACCACAATCCCGGAAGTCTCCTGATCCAGCCGCCCCACCGGGCGGACACAGACCTGTTCATTTTTCTCTCGAAAGTAACTGGCAACAAGATTGGAGAGGCTGTCTGTATAATGCATTCCCGTCGGATGCGTAACCATTCCTGCCGGTTTATCAACTGCCAGAATATCCGTATCTTCATATAAAATATTCAGAGAAAAAGAAGTTTCGGAAACTGGAGCTGAAGCTTTGTTGGAATGGAAATCCGACAAATCTTTACTTTTGATTCCGTCATTATAATTTTCAAGATGCGCAGAAGCAGTCCCGGCTTCCTCCAGACAAACGCGGATCACATCGCCTGGATATATTGTCTCAGTTACACGACAGCGAACTCCGTTTCTGGTAATCCCGTCCGGTCGAAACTTCGCCTGGCTGATCTGCCGTTTTGTAAGTCCTGCATTCTTTTTCAGAAATGCTTCCATTTTAAGTTCTGTAGTTTGTTCATCTATTCTAAATTCCAGATATCGTTCCATCTTAATACTTTTCCTGTGTAATATATTCTGATATTGATACCATTGATATTACAGGGCAAAAAATAAACTGTCAATGCAAAATTATGTCAGCGTAATGCATAAAATATACTGAAGAAAAATTGCAATTGTGCTATGATATAAGAATCAAAACAATGAAAGCGGGGCAGAAAATAAATATGAAATACTTAATCATTGGAGCCGGAGGAACCGGTGGTGTTACCGGATATTATATGAAAAAAGCAGGCAAGGACGTAACCCTGATCGCGAGAGGCGAACACCTGAAAAAGATCCAGAAACAGGGTCTTACATTGGAGAAAATGTGGGATAAAACAGAGGAAAACATAAGCATTCCTGCTACAGATATGGAGCATTATGCAGAGCATCCGGACGTAATTTTTGTCTGCGTAAAAGGCTATTCCTTACAGGAAACGATTCCGTTTATCAAACGCATTGCCAGGAAAAATACTATCGTAATTCCAGTGTTGAATATATATGGAACAGGTGGAAAAATGCAGAAAGAACTGCCGGATCTTCTGGTAACGGACGGCTGCATCTATGTTTCTGCCAACATTAAAGAACCGGGAAAACTTCTCCAGCATGGACAGATCCTGCACATTGTATTCGGCGTAAGAGACAAAGCAGAATTCCGACCGGAACTGAAAGAGATTCAGAAAGACCTCTGTGACAGTCATATCGACGGGACTCTTTCGGAAAACATCCGCCGTGAAGCACTGGAGAAATTTTCCTATGTATCCCCGATCGGGGCAGCAGGACTCTATTACCACGCAACTGCCGCAGATTTCCAGAAAGAAGGCGAAGCCAGAGAACTTTTTAAGACCATGATAAAAGAAATCGCAGCACTTGCAGAAGCCATGGGAGTTCCTTTCCAGAAAGATATGGCAGAAGTAAATTTAAAAATCCTTTCCAACCTCGCACCGGAAGCAACCACTTCCATGCAGCGGGATATCATGGCAGGAAAACAGTCCGAAATTGACGGATTAGTTTACGAAGTAGTAAGAATGGGAGAAGAATATCACGTTCCGGTACCCGCATATGAGAAAGTGGCAGAAAAACTCAGAGCCCTGTAGCGAAGCGGATTGCGAATATCCGCTTGACCACCGAAACAACATGAAAAAGGGATGCGAATTACTCGCATCCCTTTCGTACTCATTTGGACAATAAAATTATAATTTAATTATAATTAACTTTAATTCAGCAATTATAATTATAACTGAGGACCAGCTGCAACAAGTGCTTTACCAGCAGCGTTTCCTTCGTATTTAGCAAAGTTCTTGATGAATCTTCCGGCAAGATCTTTTGCTTTTTCTTCCCATTCAGAAGCGTCAGCATATGTGTCACGAGGATCAAGGATACCTGTGTCTACGCCGTTAAGCTCTGTTGGAACTTCGAAATCGAAGAATGGGATCTTCTTAGTAGGAGCGTTGAGGATATCTCCGTTAAGGATTGCATCGATGATACCACGAGTATCTTTGATGGAGATACGTTTTCCAGTTCCGTTCCATCCTGTGTTAACGAGGTAAGCTTTTGCTCCGCTCTTTTCCATTTTCTTAACAAGTTCTTCTGCGTATTTTGTCGGATGCAGTTCAAGGAATGCCTGTCCGAAGCAAGCAGAGAATGTAGGTGTAGGCTCTGTGATTCCACGCTCTGTACCAGCAAGTTTAGCTGTGAATCCAGACAGGAAATAGTACTGAGTCTGAGCTTCTGTCAGGATAGATACTGGAGGAAGTACTCCGAAAGCGTCTGCGGACAGGAAGATTACGTTCTTAGCTGCCGGTGCAGAAGAGATCGGGCGAACGATGTTTTCAATGTGGTTGATCGGATAAGATACACGAGTATTCTCTGTTACGCTCTTATCTGCGAAATCAATCTTGCCTTCAGCATCAAGTGTTACATTCTCAAGAAGAGCGTTACGTTTGATCGCATTGTAGATGTCCGGCTCAGATTCTTTGTCAAGGTTGATAACTTTAGCGTAGCATCCGCCTTCGAAGTTGAATACGCCGTTGTCATCCCAGCCATGCTCGTCATCACCGATCAGGAGACGTTTCGGGTCTGTGGAAAGAGTTGTTTTACCTGTTCCGGAAAGACCGAAGAAGATAGCTGTGTTTTCGCCGTTCATATCTGTGTTTGCAGAGCAGTGCATGGAAGCCATGCCTTTCAGTGGAAGGAAGTAGTTCATCATAGAGAACATACCTTTCTTCATTTCTCCGCCGTACCATGTGTTTACGATAACCTGCTCTTTAGTTGTGATGTTGAACATTACAGCTGTTTCAGAGTTAAGGCCTAATTCTTTATAGTTTTCAACTTTAGCTTTGGAAGCGTTGTATACAACGAAATCTGGCTCGAAGTTTTCAAGTTCTTCAGCTGTTGGCTGGATGAACATATTTGTTACGAAATGTGCCTGCCAAGCAACTTCAACGATGAAACGGATAGCCATACGAGTATCTTTGTTAGCACCGCAGAATGCATCTACTACGAAAAGTCTCTTGTTGGAGAGCTCTTTTTTAGCGATTTCTTTTACTGCATTCCATGCTTCCTGAGTTGCAGGATGGTTATCGTTTTTGTATTCGTCTGTTGTCCACCATACTGTATCTTTGGAGTTCTCATCCATAACGATATATTTATCTTTAGGAGAACGTCCTGTGTAGATACCTGTCATAACGTTAACTGCACCAAGTTCGCTGACCTGACCTTTTTCAAAGCCTTCCAGTTCCGGTTTGGTTTCTTCTTCAAATAATACTTCATAAGAAGGGTTGTAGACAATTTCTGTAGTTCCGGTAATGCCATACTTGCTTAAATCGATTTTTGCCATCTTACGTTTAACCTCTTTTCTTCGTTAATGAAAGCGCCTGTTTAAACAGGCTTAAGATACCTTACCATAAAAGCGAATGGGTATCGCTTCTCTTTTACTATTATACATATTTAACGCTTAAAATCAACAGGATTTTTGCCTTTTTTTGAAATTTGTTAAAGATTTATCAACTCAAATTTGATGAAAAAACCGTCATTTTTCACAAAAGGTATGTAAATTTATTATAGTGGCAATATGGGAATACTATTCGTGGATATGATAATATTCTGTCTGACTGGAATAGGCAGGAAAGACAACCAGGAAATACTAACCAGGAGAGCTGCCACTATGTGGTTGTGCCGAAGAAAGATGCATGTTAAAATAGGAAAGAATTATCCGGCTGAAAATGACAGAGTATTATACAGCAGAGAAAAATAAAGGTTACTGTGAACGGAGTGAACATTAACAAATAAAGAGAGGATGAAGATTATCAAAACTTATTATTTAATTGATTATGAAAATGTAGGAAGTGAAGGCTTCAAAGGATGCGAAAAATTACGGGAAACAGATATTATCCATCTTTTTTATACAGACAACAGCAGAAAAATAGACCTTGATATTATCAATGATCACGGAGAGTCAAAACTGATCACGCATAAAGTACCGACAGGAAATCAGTCAGCAGATATGCATCTGGGCTCTTATCTGGGATATCTGATAGGAAAAGAGTGCACAGGTCAGGATGAAGAATGTAAAATTGTTGTAATCAGTAAGGATACAGGATTTGACCATATTATAGAATTCTGGAAAGCAGAAGAAAATGTGAAAATTTCCAGAAACGAGAAGATTTCCGGAAAACAGGTACAGACAAGAAAACAGGTAAAAAAACAGACCAGTAAAGAAAAAGACAGACAGTTGGCAGAACAAACTGATCAGAAAACAGAAAAACAGTTGAATGAACAATCTGAAAAGCAGTCTGTCAAACAATCAGAGAATCAGAATACAAAAAAGCCAAAACAAAAGATAATTGACATGAAAGCCGGAACAAAGAAATTACAGCAGGAATTAGTATTGGTTCTCGACAAGGCAGGCATGCCAAAGGAAGTAGTAAACTATGTTTCTACAACTGTGGAGAAAAATGCAGAAGACAAAAACAGAAAGCAGCAGATTTACAGATCTATCATTTCCAAATACGGACAGACAAAAGGACTGAACATCTATAACCATATTAAAAAGAAAATCTAACGGAATAAAAAATAACGGAATAAAAGAAGGAGGCCGGGAACCTTATTGATTCCCGGCAAAAGTATGAAAAAGAAAAAGTTTTATTTGCAATTACTCTTTGCTCTGTACAGGTAATAATATAACCGGAAAATGTGAGAAATATGTGGTGAGAATTTGAAAAAAATGTGAAATGGATGGAAATTTAAAATGAACAGGCAGGAAAAGAGAAAATATAGCAGGAACAATAATTCTTAAAAAAATGGGAGAAAGCATTAGACTATGAATATACAAATATTCGGAACAAAGAAAAACTTTGACAGCAAGAAAGCAGAACGCTATTTCAAAGAACGGGGAATTAAATATCAGTTTATAGATATGAAAGAAAAAGGCTTAAGTAAAGGAGAATTCCAATCTGTCTGCCAGGCAATTGGCGGTTATGATAAACTGATAGATACTGACTGCAAGGATAAAGACCTGCTGGCATTGATCACTTATATCGCAGAGGAAGACAAGGCAGAGAAAATTCTCGAAAACCAGAGCATCATCAAAGTCCCTGTGGTAAGAAACGGAAAACAGGCGACAGTAGGATATCAGCCGGAGATCTGGAAGAGCTGGAAGTGATAGTTATAGCCTTTTACAAGCTTTCAGATTTTACAATATTATATCGAAGAAAATAGCTGTTTGACATATTTATATGTGTTATAATATAAAATTATTATAGAAGTTACTTTATATTATATTGTCGTGCGACAGATATAATGAACTGATTTATAAAAATGGAAATATTGAGGTGATGGAAATGCCATTAACAAAGATTGCAGCAGAGAATTTTACAGTATTTGAAGATATAAAGATTCCTTTTTGTGAAGGATTAAATGTATTAGTTGGTGAAAATGGTGTGGGAAAGACTCATATTATGAAATTAGCCTATGCAGCATGTCAGGCTTCTAAACATGATGTGTCTTTTTCGCAGAAAACAACAATGTTATTTCGTCCTGATCAGTCTGGAATTGGACGTCTGGTAAACAGAGGAAAGAGTGGAAGCAATAAAGCCATGGTTTCTGTGGAATCTGATACTGCCAAAATAGGAATGACATTTTCAACCAAGACACGAAAATGGGATGCAGAGATTAATTCAGAAGAGAAATGGGAAAAGCAGATGTCTGATCTCACAAGCGTATTTATTCCGGCAAAAGAGATTTTATCAAATGCCTGGAATCTGGATGCTGCAGTAAAAATGGGAAATGTGGAATTTGATGATACGTATCTGGATATTATTGCGGCTGCCAAAATTGATATTTCCAGAGGAGTGGATTCAACTGTAAGGAAAAAATATCTGGATATTTTACAGAAAATCAGTAATGGGAAAGTAACATTGCATGAGGATCGTTTTTATTTAAAACCTGGTACACAGGCAAAGTTAGAATTTAATTTGGTAGCAGAAGGATTACGTAAAATTGCTCTTTTATGGCAGTTGATAAAAAACGGGACACTGGAGAAGGGATCCGTTTTGTTTTGGGACGAGCCAGAAGCAAATATCAATCCGAAATATATTCCGGTGCTGGCTGAATTGTTGATCATGCTGGAGACAGAAGGTGTACAGATTTTTGTTTCTACACATGACTATTTTTTATCTAAATATATTGAAGTAAAGCGGAGACAGGACAGTAAACTGCAGTACATTTCCTTATATAAAAATGAAAACAACAAAGTATTATGTGAGATAGCACCGGAATTTGAATTGTTGGAACATAATGCAATTATGGATACATTCCGTCAGTTGTATCGAGAAGAAATCGGGGTGGCATTAAAGTGAGCGTTATACCAGAATCAGGAATGAATTTTGGAAAATATGATGAAAAAGATTTATTTCATATTGAGACATCTGAAATTTATAAAAAACTTGGAGATGGAATCCCAACAGTGGAGTTTATCCTGAAATATAATGGAAATAATATAGTGTTTCTGGAAGCAAAGAAAAGTTGTCCAAATGTGGCGAATAGATATGAATCGAAGGAAAAAGAACTGAAATTCGAAGAATATTATGGTTCAATAACTGAGAAGTTTATATCATCTTTGCAGATATATCTGGCGGCAATTATGAACAGATATCAGGATACGTCAGAGATAGGAGACAATCTTCGATCGGTAAGCAATATGAAAGATGTAAAATTAAAATTTATTCTGGTTGTAAAAAACGCAGAAGATATTACGTGGCTAGCCGGGCCATTGGCAGAATTAAGAGCCAGATTGCTTAAGGTCAGAAAAATATGGGGTGTTGAGGTGGTTGTTTTAAATGAAGAACTTGCTGGAGAATATAATCTAACGTGTTAGAGTGTTTTTCTGGTTGCATGAAATAAGAACTATATGCTAGGAGATGATAAAATGGCAAAGATCAGAATCATAAAGAAAAATAATGACTGCAGCATGGAATACGAAGTAGGTGATATTTGTGAGGTCACAGGTACCTGGTATGGCGGCGTCCACATCAATGGCCGTTCCGGAATCCCGGTTTCCCTTGATAAAGAAGAATATATGGAACTCAACACAGAACCAGAAGAACCTGACAGTGCAGAAAATGAAAATACATCAGAATCACCGGAACACGATATCCATACAGGCGACATTGTACAGCATTTCAAAAGAGAATGGGTATCCCCGGATACTTCCGAATATCTCTATAAAGTCCTGGCAGTAGCCCATCACACAGAAAATGGTGAAAAACTGATGATTTACCAGGCACTCTACGCACCCTTCAAAATCTGTGCCAGACCCTATGATATGTTTATGAGTGAAGTAGACAGAGACAAATATCCAGATATTAAACAGAAGTACAGATTTGAAAAATATACTGAAAAATAGATGATTGATATTTTATGGAATTGCTATAGTAAAACAGGCACTTTTGCCTGTACAAAAACACTTTGTCGTTGTATAGTAATAACAAATAATAACAGCATACGTTTCCAGAGATTTTATAGCATTATCTGAAAAAATGTGCAGAAAGAACGAAAGGGAAGGAAATATGCAGAAGGTATTAGTAGTTGTAGACATGCAGAATGACTTCATCGACGGAGCTCTTGGAACAAAAGAGGCAGTTGCCATTGTACCTGGTGTAAAAGAGAAAATCGAAAATTTTGATGGAGTTGTTCTTTTTACCAGAGACACCCATGAGACTTACTATCTTGACACCCAGGAAGGACAGAAGCTTCCTGTACCGCACTGTATCCGTGACACTGAAGGCTGGCAGATCAGAAGCGAATTAGATGCACTCAGAAAAACAGAACCCATTGATAAAGAAACCTTTGGTTCCACAGACCTTGCAGGAGAACTGGTGGCAATGAATGAGGATAATGAAATCGAAAGTATCACATTCGTAGGTTTATGCACAGACATCTGTGTTATTTCCAATGCACTTCTGGCAAAAGCATCTCTCCCGGAAGTTCCGATCATCGTAGACGCTAAATGTTGCGCAGGCGTAACACCGGAAAGCCATGAGAATGCACTGAAAGCAATGGAAGCATGTCAGATCCAGATTGACAGATAAACTGCGGAGCAGTTATTCAGTTATGAGCAAGTAGCAAAGCAGATATTTTATCCGCCTGACAATTCAGATATGAGGAGTGACAAAATAATGAAAACAATTACACGAGATGAGGCATTCGCATTATTAAAGAAATACAACAAGGATCCCTTCCATATTCAGCATGCCCTGACTGTAGAAGCAGTAATGAAATGGTATGCCAGTGAACTTGGCTATGGCGAAGATGCAGAATACTGGGGAATTGTAGGGCTCCTCCACGACATCGACTTTGAACTATATCCGGAAGAACACTGCCTGAAAGCTCCGGAAATGCTCCGCGAAGCAGGCGTAGGCGAAGACGTAATCCATTCAGTTGTATCCCACGGCTACGGTATCACAGTAGGATGTGGCGCAACCATTGACGTAGCACCGGAACACGAAATGGAAAAAGTACTCTTTGCGGCGGACGAACTTACAGGACTTATCTGGGCAGCAGCACTTATGAGACCATCCAAAAGCACAAAAGACATGGAACTCAAATCCCTCAAGAAGAAATACAAGAGCAAAGGCTTCGCAGCAGGATGCTCCAGAGAAGTCATCGAGCGAGGAGCCGAACAACTTGGCTGGGAACTGCAGAAGCTGCTCACTATGACACTGCAGGCAATGGCAGACTGCGAGGATGAGATTAAGTCGGAGATGGATGCGGAAGAGTAATGGAATGTCTGATTTATTGACTTATTACCAGAAATGAATGATGGAATCAGAGAACCAGACTGTATGTAGGGGAAGAAACCTATGTGCAGTCTGGCTTTCTTTTTATATGGAAGTTGATGAAAGAGAAAAGATATCAAAAAAGAAATATGCAACAGTTTTTGCGTATTATAGATAAGTGAATATAACAAAAAATGTCTGACGAAAATTGTTGCTGTTTATGTCAAAAAAATGTATAATATGTCACAAAGAAGTTAGATTTATCAGAAAAATTAAGGCATAAGAAACAAAACAGGTATTTTGCAGATAAAACAGGAGTGAAATCAGTGCGGGATGGCGTTTGGTGAGTGAATATATGGCAGATATAGATAAAACATTAAAATATTACAACGAAAATGCGCAGTCTTTTGCCTCTGGGACTGTTTCGGTAAAGTTTACAGAAGTGCAAGATAAATTTCTGGAGAAACTTAACCCAGATGCGTATATTCTTGACTTTGGCTGCGGTGCAGGTAGAGATACAAAGTACTTTCTGAGTCGTGGATATCAGGTGGATGCAGTTGATGGTTCAGAACAATTGTGTCGGATTGCAAGTGAATATACGGGAATCAAAGTCAGGCAGATGCTGTTTCAGGAATTGGATGAAAAAGAAAAATATGATGGCATATGGGCTTGTGCATCTATTCTCCATTTGCCGAAAAAACAACTGCGTGAAGTTTTGAAAAATATGTATGCAGCATTGAAATCGAAAGGATGGATTTATACCTCTTTTAAATACGGAGAATTTGAAGGTGAACGGAACGGAAGATATTTTACCGATTTTACGACAGATACATTTAAAGATTTCATACATGACATGCATGGTCTTAAAATAGAAGAACAATGGATTACAGGAGATGTCCGACCGGGAAGAGGTGAGGAAAAATGGCTGAATTTACTTCTACAGAAAAAGTAAACATCGGGTATGAAAACGAATATTCCACAGATGCAATGACCGGCGGACCGGATAAAAGAAGACAGCTATATTATCAGCTGATCCAGAGTATGAAAAAAGCGGAAAGCGTTGATATCATTGTTTCTTTTCTTATGGAATCCGGAGTGAGAATGCTGCTGAAGGAACTGGAACATACTTTGAAACGTGGAGCCAAAATTCGAATCCTGACAGGAAACTACCTTGGAATTACACAGCCATCAGCACTATATCTGATCAAAAGAAAACTTGGTGACAGAGTTGATCTTAGATTTTATTGTGAAAAAGGACGTTCCTTTCATCCAAAGTCTTACATTTTCCATTATACAGATTACAGTGAACTTTATATCGGTTCTTCTAATATTTCCAGAAGTGCGCTGACCTCAGGAATAGAATGGAATTATCGATTCAGCAGTCAGAAAGACCCGGAAAACTACAAAGAGTTCTTTCGTACATTTGAGGATTTATTTGTGAATCATTCCATTATCATTGATGACAAAGAATTAAAACGTTACTCCCAGAACTGGCATCGTCCGGCGGTGGCAAAAGACCTTGACAGATATGACTTTACAGAGTCGGAAACAAATGATACGAAAATAAAACCTTTATATGAACCAAGAGGAGCACAGATCGAGGCATTGTGCGCATTGGAAGATACAAGAGCAGAAGGAGCACAGAAAGCACTCATTCAAGCTGCAACGGGCATCGGAAAAACATTTTTGGCTGCTTTTGATTCAAAAAAATATGAGAAAGTGTTGTTTGTTGCACATAGGGAAGAGATTCTGAAACAGGCAGCAGTTTCTTTTCAGAACGTAAGAAATTCCAAAGACTATGGATTTTTTATGGGAGCTGAAAAATGCACAGATAAACCGCTTATATTTGCCTCGGTAGCAAGCCTTGGGAAATCGGAATACTTAAATGAACAATATTTTGCTTCGGATTACTTCGATTACGTGGTGATTGATGAATTTCATCATGCAGTCAATGACCAATATCGAAGAATTGTAGAATATTTCAGACCGCAGTTTCTCCTTGGACTGACGGCAACGCCTGAGAGAATGGACGGCAAAAATATATATGAAATCTGCGATTACAATGTGCCGTATGAGATTTCACTGAAAGACGGAATCAATAAGGGAATGCTGGTTCCGTTTCATTACTATGGAATTTATGATGAGACTGACTACACAAAGCTACATATAGTTAAGGGAAAATATGCGGAAGAAGAACTGAACAGAACTTATATCGGGAATGCTTACAGGCATGAGTTGATTTACAAATATTATTGCAAATATGGTTCCAGTCAGGCATTAGGATTCTGTTGTTCCAGAAAACATGCAGAAGAAATGGCAAAAGAATTCGGTAAAAGAGGAATTCCGTCGGCAGCAGTTTATAGTAATGCAGATGGAGAGTTTTCCATGGACAGAGCAGAAGCGATTGAGAAACTGAAAAATGGAGAAATCAAAGTTATCTTTTCAGTGGATATGTTCAATGAAGGCGTAGATATTCCTTCAGTTGATATGGTAATGTTCCTGCGTCCGACAGAATCTCCGGTTGTATTTCTACAGCAGCTTGGAAGAGGATTGCGCAGAAATAAGGGAAAAGAATATCTCAATGTTCTGGACTTTATCGGCAATTATGAAAAAGCGGGAAGAGTCAGATATTTGCTGACTGGGAGAAATAAAACAGGAAAAGGAACCTATTATCCGGCAGACAAAACGAACTACCCAGATGATTGTTTTGTTGATTTTGATATGAGATTAATTGATCTGTTTGCAGAAATGGACAAGAAACAACTGACGATCAAAGAACAGATCAGAAACGAGTATTTCCGAATCAAAGAATTGCTTGGCAAACAACCAACCAGAATGGATTTGTTTACTTATATGGATGATGATGTTTATCAGATGGCGGTCACACATTCGAATGAGAATCCGTTTAAAAAGTATTTGAATTATCTGGAAGAATTGGATGAACTCACAGATGAGCAGAAAAGATTCTGTCAGGGAATCGGAAAAGAATTTATAAATCTGCTGGAAAACACCAACATGAGCAAGGTGTATAAAATGCCGGTACTGATGGCTTTTTATAACCATGGAAATGTGAGAATGGAGCTATCAGAGGCAGAACTTCTGGCAAGCTGGAAAGAATTCTTCTCTACAGGAACAAACTGGAAAGATCTGGAGAAAGAGATTACATATGAGGAATATCGCAAGATTTCGGATAAGAACCATATCCAAAAGATAATGAAAATGCCGGTACACTTTCTATTGAAATCAGAGGAAGAATTTTTTGTGAAAAAGGATGGCGCGGCGTTGGCATTGAGGAATGAAATGGAAGAGATTGTGAAGGAGCCGGTGCTGGCGGAACAAATGAAGGATGTTATTGAGTATAGGGCGATGGATTATTATCGAAGACGGTATAAAGAGAAGATAAAAGCACTTTTATAGTGCTGGAGAAGATGCGTATGGAATCAGAAAATTATGTGTATAAAAAAGAAATAGATTGGTCTACGTTGATGGAAGGCTTTACCTTGCCGTTAGATAATCAGGTGATTTTTCTTCAAAATATGGAGAATTTTTTACAACGAGGACAATCTAAAATCATTCATTTTTTCATGAATGGAAAAACGTATGATGCCAAAATCGTTAATATGAATAACTCAGTAGAAAAGAGAAAGAAGGATGCATATCAGATCAGATATCCAAGAAATGGTGAGCTGTCACAGGCACTTCAGCAATATTTTTTCAAAAGCATGAGTTGCATAAAGATGATTCGTGAAAGTAGAGATCCTAAAGACAGAAGTTATATAAAAATGCCGGATGGACTAAAAGAATATCTTGCTATTTATACCACAGAATATGAAGATACTTTTCTTCTGGAGCCAATAGCACAGGATGATTTTCAGGTTATGAAAAAGGCAATTCAAGGAATGCGAAAGCGGACTGTGGAGAACGAAATAGAATATGAGATGGAAGATAAAAGTAGTGGAATAGAAAAGAAATTACAAATTGTCAAGATTCGTAAACTGAACAGAAAAATTGGAGAAAATTTGAAGCTACTATATGGATATCGATGCCAGATATGTGGGCAGGTGATTGGAGAAAAGTATGGTTCACATATCGCAGAGGCACATCACATTGATTATTTTGTTAATAGTTTGAATAATGATGCGAATAACCAGATGATTGTATGCCCGAATCATCATAGCGTTATACACGATGCGAATCCGGTGTTTGATCGGAGGAGGATGGTGTATAGGTTTGATAATGGGGTGGAAGAAAGGATTAGCTTAAATAAGCATTTATTTATATATGTGAAATAGTACATACAAATATAGAAAAATTGTTGCGGTCTAATATGGAGATTGTTATAATGAAAGACAGAGTGTAGAAAAACGTGGATGGATATTCACATATAGAACATGAAGAGGTAACATTAATCCGTATGGGAAAAAGAGGTGATATACAAAATTGATAAAGGTGGAAAATGTATTTACAGTGACGATATTGATATGTTGTGAGAACTTGATATAAACATGACTAATGATTCTGAATTATAAATATTTGTATTATCAGAATCTGGATTACTTGGAATGGAAAAGAATTAGAGTGAAATAGATAATTCCAACAAAGGTTTTATAAACAAAAGATAAAATGAAGGAGAGTTATGATGGAAATAATTGCACAGGCAGTCAGAGTGATTGATTATGAAAACAACAGTGTTCAAAGAAGAAATGTGAATATGATGCCAAAGTTTAAAGATTATATTGAACAATTGATTGTTCATGTGAGCAACAATGTTTCCATCAGGGAATATCATACACAGTCAACAAGAACCGAAGTTATTGCGGGAATTCTTGAGATTGCAGGAAATCTGGAAACTCCAGATGCGATTGAAGAAAAGATAGATTCAATTGCAGAAAGACTTGTCAGAAATGAACGGGAAGCTCAGGCTCGGATTGGGCATATGAACATCAGTGTACAGAAGGGAAGTTTGATTTTTGCATTGTTTGAGGATAATGGAAACAGAAAGTGTATTCTTGCTAAAATTGAGCATACAGGTTTCTTTGATGAAAGGGACTACAGTGAAAGATTTGGATTCTCAAAAGATACAAAGAAAATCTGGAAAACATGCATGTTTGATTTGAATAATCTGAATGCAGATCAGTTTCAAGCAAAAATATATTCGAATACGGTTGCAAAATATTGGTGGTTCGATTTCCTAGAGTTGGTGGAATGTCAGAATGACAGGGTAAATACGTACAAAACATATGATTCTGTTGAAAAGTGTTTAAACAGAAAATTGAGGAAAACAGCGCCTTATGATAATAGAGTTATCCAAAATGCCATGTACGCATATATGAACAATGCAAATCGGGAGATGTTCGATTATGATAATATGATTGAAAAAATATTTACGGGTTATATGCCTAATGATATGACAGGCGAGCAAAAACGAGAATTACATGAAAGACTAAATAGACTTCCAGAAGAAAAAGGATTTGACAGACAATTTCAGGCAATACCAGACGCCATAAAGAAAAAAGCAATAAGAACTTATAAAATAAATACAGGAATTATGTTAAAAATCTCAGATATAGGAAATGAAAATGATATCAGTGCATATGAAGATGCGTATGGAAAAAAATATCTTAAAATAAGGTTAAGCGATGACCGCACTTTTCAGACATTTGCACGCAATAATGAAGACAATAGAGAGGAGTAGTTTCTTATGTTGGAAAGAATCCGAAATCAAATTACAGAGCTGAGAAAGGAAGAAGAACGGAGATATACATATGAGGCAGAGTTCAGTTTCAGCAAAGAACTTCCGGTACAATATTCAGAATGGATGAATACGATTTGGGATATTTCTAATAGAGACAAAATAAAAATTTATCTAGTTTCAGAGGGGGGAGAATCCTTTGATTTAAAAGAAAATGTAGAGGAAGAGTATGCAGAATTTCTTAAAGGTCTTGAAAGTGATGAAACAGTCGAGGTTAGCCTTACAATAGACAAAAAAATAGTAAATGGATATTTATCTGTATACTGCTTTGAAAAATTTGCTGAAGATATTAGTTCATTACCAATAGACAAAGTTTTAACAGCATTTTCGAATTTTATGAAAAAAGCTGGTCGGAGTATAACCTTTGAATTATTTGACAGTAGAGATATGTTTTATACAAAAACAATGTTCTTTCTGACGGCAGGAAGTAGACCACTGGATTTGGACTTTGATAGAACAAACAGATTACTGGAATGCAGAGAAAATGCATATTTTTATAATCAGGACAATTATGAATTACTTCCAGATGATTTTAAAATAGAAATTGGATACGAAGGAAACCCGCTCAAAGACTTATTCCTGAAAATGGAAACAATTTTGTCTGCTTGTTTACTGGCTTCAAACTCATTCATACAGGATGGTAAACTGAAACTTCAGATAATGGGGCAGCGTTCAATGGAATATCATGATACTCTTGAAAATATACAGGGAAATAATAATCTTTATAAAATCTACAATTGGATTTATTCAGGAGGCAGTATTGTTGATAAAGTGATTATAGCTAGGAATATTATATGTCTCCATTGTAAATATGAATCTTTGTTAAATATCAGTGATGGAGTAATGGCATCCATTCAAACGAATTACAATCTTTATTTGAGAGATAATGTAACTCAATATTTGGAATTAAAAAATAAAGTCGCAGAATTTATTACGGATATTGTATCGAGAACCGGAGAATATGCAACGGAGATGTTAGATAAGTTCAAGACAAATCTTTTGGCTATTTTGGGATTCCTGTTTTCTGTAATACTTGCGAATATCGTATCTGATCAGCCTTTGGACAATATTTTTACAAAAGACATCACAATTCTTTCAGAAATTGTTTTGATAGCCTCTTTTGGTTATCTTTTTATTAGCTATCAACAGTCAAAATATGAACTACAAAAAGTATATAGTAGTTATGACAAGCTAAAAGATTCTTACCGAGAAATACTAACAGAAGATGATATAAGAGAGTGTTTTCAGAATGATGACATAAAAACAGAAATGAAACGAACGATTGATAGATCTGTGCGAATATATCTCATAATTTGGGGTGGTATTTTGCTTTCGCTTCTGATATTGGTAGAATATATGAGTAGTGAACCTTTTATATGGCCTATTTTAAAATCTTTATTCCAAATAACAAAAAAATAGTGTGATCATACCGGTATATACCCAAAAGAAACTAAGTAAGAGTATACTGAGGGTCTGACCGCAATGTGGTCAACCTAGCGTCAACTTAGGGGCATATTAGCGAATATTCTCCAATGCAAACTACAAAATAAATCGGTTTAACAATGAAAATAGTTGCTGTTTTATAGGAAACCAGAGGATTTATAAAAATGGCCGCACTTAAATAAGCCTATTGATAAATGTTAGCTTTATTTTGAAAAGAAGCTTTCTTATTTCGGAAATGTGAACGTCCCTTGGATTTCAATTTCTTTCTTGGAAACGACCTTCCGGGCAGGAGCTGTGATCTGCAACGTACAGCATCTGTATATAACTGTTCAATAATTGAAAGCTCAAACAGTCCGCAGAGTATTTTGGAAACAATACTTTTGATCCGTCCAATGATAAATGCACGATTGGCCTGATAACGGAACTTATTTGTGCTTTTGGCAGAAATCTGTATTTCCTCATCTGCTTCATTTTTTATAAGGGAAGCCAGATTCGATAAAAGCATATTTATATAAAATTCCTGCTGTATAGATACTGCAGTAGCACCGGAAAACTCTTCCATGGCAAAGCGGTTTTTAGTTCTTTGTACTTAAGTTCTACAGGCCATATGCCGATATTTTAGAAATGCCGATAAATTTTCTATAAGATTCCATGCCTGACCCGATGTCAGGCACGGTAACAAACTATCGGCATTTATTTCAATCCACAAAGCCGTTTGATAGTATCTTTGTCATTGGCATACTTGAACACCACATCATCCTTAAAGACGGAACTATCACTATCGCTAAGCTTATGTGGTGCTTCCTTCTTCATTGCTTCAGTAACCTTTGCATAGAAACGAGTCATTTCTATGTTCAAATGACCAAACCATTCAGATATAGTAGGAAGTAGCACTCCTGCCTGATACAGGTGCATTGCCCTCGTTCTTCTGAAAAGATGTGAATGCAGATGGACTAGCTACAGTGATAACTGGTTACATCTCTATAGTAAGAAATGCCGATATATTTATAAAGTCCTATAAATTTAATATTTCAGAAAGTCAAAAGTCGGCATTTCTAAAATATCGGTATAATCGACCATCTGTAGAAGTAAAGTTCCCGGAACATATCTTTTGTAACAGCAGGATCAAACAGGTTTGTTGCAAGATATTCTTTTGTGCCATCATCAAGCGGGATCTCAAGGACACGTATAGGCACATCGGAAGTACCTTCTTTTGAAGTTCCCTGAAGAATGGAAATCATATCACCATCGCATTTTTTTGACAAATTGATTCCATCTTTCAGTCTCATAATACAGAGATGCCCATGCTTTGCACAGTAGCGGAACATATCTTCTGAATAATAACCTCTGTCAAAAATAATAATGCTGTTGTTATATAGTCCCATGAAAATACTGAGGGTCTGACCATCTAACTATGCAAGAATGTCTTTGATAAACTACTGGTACTGATTCTCATTTTTAAAGGATAATCAACATTATATTCCCTTGCATTGTTTAATGTAGGGAATGTTCCTGTATCAGTATTGAGCGTTAATGTTGCTTTTGCATCAGGATTATCTGAAAATTCCTGAACATAGAACCAGCCGCCATTTTCTTTCTTGCATACGGCTACGCCCATATGTAGGGCAGCAGAACCTGTCAAAATTTACACGCTTGTGGATACTCTGGGAAATAATCGGATTGGATGAATCAAGAAGCTCTGTAGAATTATTCTACGAGTAGGTGACTAATTTGGGTTGGATAATGATGTATAAAAATATGTAAGAAATGCATGAAAAAGATTGAAAAATGAGTAAAAATAGTGTAAAATAATACATAAATTAGAGGATTTTGTAAGTCCTTTAATCACTTCTATATGGAGTGGGATAGAAATGAATCTGATTATGTGTGATATATAAAATCACTCCTGTAAGGGGTGGTTTTTTGCGTTTTGGCTTTTAATGGAAAAAATTTACACCATAAAATA
Organism: Blautia sp. DFI.6.71; assembly: GCF_020593585.1. Taxonomy (NCBI): domain Bacteria; kingdom Bacillati; phylum Bacillota; class Clostridia; order Lachnospirales; family Lachnospiraceae; genus Blautia; species Blautia sp. DFI.6.71. The sequence continues at coordinate 17,622 of NZ_JAJDMJ010000004.1, read as the reverse complement.
CCCAATTTATGTATCATAAATTGACTATCAGTTATGAAAAGGATGTGGATTAACAATGGTGATTACAAAAGCAATATCATATATGATTATGAAAGAGAATGTTTTGTTAATAAGGGTAAAGATGTATAATGGAGTTTATCTGTACCTTTTGAATACATATGAATAAGTATTTGTATTTGAAATAAGAAAAAATAAATACTTGATATCTATACTATAAATATTGAGTATACAGGAAGGACACAAATTATGGGACAATTTATTTGCGGTGAGTGTTTATCAGAAATGGGAAAAATGCCCGATAAGAGCATTGATTTCATTTTTACTTCACCTCCTTATGCAGACCAAATAAAAGATTATGGTGAAACGGATGTAAAGATAAAACCTGATAAATTCTGTGACTGGTTTCGTTCTAGAGCAGAAGAAATGTTTCGTATTTTGAAGGATAATGGAAGTTTTGTGCTGAACATTAATGATAAGTTGGATGGTAAATATCAAAGTATATTTGTATTTAAACTGGTTGTGATGTTAGTTGAAGAAGTGGGATTTCATCTTGTAAGAGATTATATCTGGTATAATCCAGCAACACCGCCGAATGTATTTTCACGTGGTACTATGGGACGAACTAAAAAATCACATGAATACTGTTTTTGGTTCAGTAAAAGTGATACATGGACTTTTAATATGGACCCCATCAGAAAACCATACAGTGACCGAATGTATGAATTATTAGAAGCAGGTCCAAAAGGGAATCGTGATGACAATACAAGACCTAGTAGACATAGTTTTGATTTAAGCCATCCATGGAAAGATAATGGTGGTTCAGACCCTGGTTCGGTAGTTTCAATCAGCAACACAAGTAGTAATGATATGGTTCATAAACTGTGTAAGCAGTTTGGGGTAAAGCATCCAGCAAGATTTCCAGAAAAGCTTGCTGAGTTCTTTATTTTGGCTGGTACTGATGAAGGTGATGTTGTTCTTGACCCGTTCGGCGGTTCTGGAACGACGGCTGTTGTAGCACAACGATTGAATCGTGATTTTAAATACATTGAAATCAATCCTGAGTTTTGTGACATTGCTCAAAAGTGGCATCATGTTGAATTTAATGCAGAGAATATTGCCAAAGACAATGTTACAAAATTTTGTGATGAAGTCTTAAAACAGTGTAAATGGGATATGCTCCCTATGAGTTTCTTAAATGATTGTTATAAAAAATGGATGATTGAAAATGTGATTTATAGGATTCCTCAGACAAAGAAAGAGTTTGTTACGGTATTGTTGAATGTTTTGAAAGATAATGATTATGGTTGGACGTCAGATATCAAAAACATACAAGTTAATGATAAAATGAGTAAGTCAGAACCACTGATTATTAAATATGATTTGAAACATTGGATGAATACAGAATGTGATGAATCTGATGTAGAAATGGTTTGTAAACCATCTAAGTTACAAAAATCATATCAAGGAATCGAGCGTGTTGTAAATGGCTAAGAAATTATTACAATCCAAATTACATGAGTTGTTTTTGGAAGATGTGAAACCATATGCTGAGGATATTGTGAATATAGGCAAGAAACCTTTGTTGTTTAAATTGACATATCCATATAGTTGTAATATTAAAGCCTATTTGTTTAATTGTACGGCTCCACCTGGGGGTCGTACAATTGATGAATATAAGGTGCAGCTAATTTTGGATAATCAGAAGCGTGGTAAAAGGGGTCATTTTGATGATTCAGATGGTACGACTGTATTGATAGTGGGGTATGCAGACCCATTAGATTCTCCAGATAATGGCGTATGGGTTCTATTTGAATTAGATAAACATCGAGAGTTTGCATATTCTGCAAATATACAGATATATCTTCGACAAATATTAGAGACCCTAACAAATGACGTGTATATTCATTTAAAACATAACAAAGAAACTGTTATTTTAGCAAGACGTCCGTATTTATTACAGGCTTTGGAGAAAAGGTTCGATATTGACCTACAAATCATGATTAATAAAGACGAAAATTTGTGAGGATTGTTGATATGAGCTTAGTTGATTATAATTTTAAACCGGATTACAATAAGTCTGAGAATGATATCGCTCAGGAATTTTATCTGCCAGCTATGCGAAATGCAACTGTATATGATAGAGTTTCCGGTTATTTTGGTAGTACAATTTATATTATTGCATGGAGTGCATTGCAAGACTTTGTAAGCAATGGTGGCAAGATGAGAATTATTTGTTCTCCTTGTTTATCAGATGTTGATAAAGCTGCTATGACAGAAGGGTATTCAGCCAAAAATGATGAAATAATACAGAAATCGTTGATGAAAGAGATGGATGATTTGTTTAATCAGGATGAATTGGATAAACCAGCCAGAGTTTTGGCATGTCTGATAGCTCTGGGAGTCATAGATGTAAAGATTGCAGTTCCTTTGAGTGATAGTGAGCCTGATTTACAAAGGTTATTCCATGATAAAGTTGGTATATTTACTGATGTTTATGGTAATTCAGTTGGTTTTCGAGGTTCTATGAATGAGACGTTCAAAGGTCTTTCGGAAGACGGAAATTCAGAATCAATTGATGTGTTCCCAAGTTGGACAGATGAAAGAGATTCTATCAGGGTTAAGAATTCCATACGGTATTTCGATAAATTATGGAAAAGAAATATGGAAAACACTGTTGTATATGATTTCCCGGATGCTGTAAAAAATTGCCTTATTGAAAAGAGTAATGGTTACGATTGGAAGCAATTAACGAAAGAAATTGAAGTCAGTATATCACGTTCTAAAAGATGGAGAGCCGATAAGAAAAATACTGGTAAAAGTCCAAGAAAACATCAGTTGATTGCATTGGAAAATTGGGAAAAGAATGGACGGAGAGGTATCTTTGAACATGCCACTGGTAGTGGTAAGACATATACCGCTATATGCGCCATTCGTGATGCTCTTGACAGACATAAACCAGTTTTGGTCTTAGTTCCATCTAAAGAATTACTTCATCAATGGCGTAAAGAAATTGGTGAAAACATTACGGATATAGATATACAATATCTTTTATGCGGTGATGGGAATAATATGTGGAAAAAGAATAACCTTTTAAGACTATGGACATCGCAGAGTGAAGATATCAATAAGGTTACGATATCCATTATGGATACAGCGTGCAGTAATCAATTTGTAAATTCTGTATCAGCCGGAGAACATCTATTGCTTATTGCTGATGAAGTCCATAGAATAGGTAGTAGAGCAAGACGAAACATCTTGAATATTGATGCACATGAACGTTTAGGGTTATCCGCTACACCAGTAAGATATGGAGATGTCGAAGGTACATCTGCAATTTTTGATTATTTTGGTGGTATTGTAGAGCCTGTTTTCTCATTGGAAGATGCAATACGGACAAATGTATTAACAAAGTATTATTATCATCCTATGAAGATTGCTCTCACAGAACAAGAACAGGATGCATGGAATGAACTGACTCAAATAATTAACAAAATAATAGCTTCGAGTGGTGGCTCTAATAAGAATATCAGTGCTATCATAGAAGGAAGTCCGAGATTGCAGATGAAGATGATAGAACGTTCTCGTATTATTAAACAAGCTGCTGGTAAAGTACCTTTAGCGTTGTCTGTAATTAAAGATAATTATAAATATGGCGAACATTGGATTATATATTGTGATAATCAAACGCAATTGAGAGAAGTATTGAATTTGTTACTTGATAATGATTACGACGCTTATGAATATCATTCTGATATGACAGGTGATAGAGCGCAGACATTAAAATATTTTGATAGAAATGGCGGGATACTTGTTTCTATTCGATGTTTGGATGAAGGGGTTGATATACCTGCAACAACGCATGCTTTGATACTTGCATCATCAAAAAATCCTCGTGAGTTTATACAGAGACGAGGAAGGATTTTAAGAAAGCATGAGGGGAAATATTTTGCTCACTTGTATGATGCTATTGTTGTTCCACCAAAAAGTTATGACAAGAATGACAGGAGTGCATCTATTATAGAAACTGAATTGATGAGAGCAATTCAGTTTGGAAGTTGGGCTGAAAATCCTTCGTGTGTAAATGATTTGCAGATTATTGCAATGCGATATGGTATAGATTATGAAACTGTTAAGGATGGAGGTTATGAATATGACGAAAACGAATCTGAATGATTTGCTTGATGTATTGGAAGATATTCGAGCTAACAAGTATCCAAATGTTTCAAAGGAACTTGTTGAACAGATTGCTTTATCACAATATGAAAATCAGGATGATAGAGGACTGGCAAGAACTGAAACAACAAAAATCATTGCAGAATATATGAGCAAGATAAAGGAGGTGTGATAACATGCTTCATTTTGACAAATTGATATTGAATAATTTTGGTCCTTATAAGGGGCGACAGGTTATTGATTTTACATTAGAATCAGGTGTAACAATCTTTTGGGGTAACAATGGTAGAGGAAAGACTACACTGTTAAATGCGTTCAGATATGCATTGTTTGGCGTAATACAGAGACGTAATGGGCAGTTAAAGCATCTGAGTGAAATGGAAAATGAAGAAGCTAAGACTGATGGGCATTATGGATTTTGTGTTACCTTGAAGATGACAAACGATGATGATAAATATGAATTGACAAGGGAATTTGTTCCACGAAAAGGTGTCGTAAAACCGAATGGTGATGAGGATTATATCAAGGAATATTATTTGAAGAAAAATGGTTCAATTTTATCCCCATCTGATTGTGAGCATGAATTAAATGTAATTATGCCACAGCAGATTTCAAGATTCTTCTTGTTTGATGCAGAGTTACTCCAAGAATATGAAGAATTGTTGGAAGAAGATTCTCAAACAGGTGACAAAATAAAGAAATCTATTGAGAAAATTCTTGGTATGCCTGTATTACAAAACGGTGTTGTTGATATTGGATTTTGTTTATCAGATTATGATACTCAGCGTTCTAGGGCAGCCAGTCGTGATGATAAAACAATCCAGCAGGGCAAAAAACTGGAAGAATTGGAAGCAAACATCACGCAGCATGAGAACATTGTTAAAAAATTGAATTCTGAATTGAGTGAGCTTATCCAGAAAAGAAAAATTCTTGAAAGCCGTATGGATGAAACTGAAAAGTTGCGTTCATGGCTGACAGAACGTAAATCTGCACGTAAAAATTTGGAAGATGCTGAGAAGAGTCTGAATGAATCAATGACTTCATTGAGAACATGTATGAAAACAGCATGGAAAGGCATGTTGGCTACGAATGTAAGAGATATTCGTGAGGACTTGGATGATAAGATTTCAGAATTAGAGAAAAAGAAGCAAAATCAGGCAGTTGCAAGCAAGTTTATTCTTGAAATGAAGAAAGCAATACGTGAAAGAGTATGCCCTGTATGTGAGCAAGATATTTCTAAGGAATTGATTGGTGTATTACAGGAAAAAATCAATGATTCTAATTCTGAATTCAAAGGGTTGACAGAAGAAGAACGTAATGAACTGTATGCCCTTCAAGCTCAGAAAAGTGCTATTAAGAGTCTTGATGTAGAGGATAAGAAGTCTACTGTCAAAGTATTGGAAGATTCTATCGAAAAATATCGTATTAGAATTGGTACATTACAGCAACAAATTGATGAATTGGACGATGATATCAAACGAATAGGCGGTTCCGAAGACGAATCAGATATTGAAAATCTCACAAGAGATTACGCTGATGTCAAGGCTGAAATTCGGCTTAAAAGAGAAAGTATTGATAAAGAAATTAAGAAAATTTCTGAGTATAAAGCGAATAAAGACCAACTTTCAAAGAGTATTACAAAATTAGCGGCTGGTACTGATTATAAGATAGCAAATGCAAGATATGAATTATGTAATGAGTTACATGCTATTTTTGATGAAAGTAAGACAAGGTATCGTGAATATTTGAAAGAACAGGTTGAATCTGATGCGACTGCACTTTTTGTGAAGTTGTCAGGTGATAAAGACTATGTAGGACTCAAGATTAATGATAGTTATGGCTTATCCATTGTACATAGGTCTGGAAGACTGATTCCGGGGCGTTCATCTGGTTACGAGCATTTGGTTGCATTATCATTAATTGGTGCTTTACATAAAAATGCACCGTTACAGGGGCCTATTATTATGGATTCACCGTTTGGACGTTTGGACCCAATTCATAAGGCGAATATTGTTCGTCTTTTACCTGAAATGGCTGAACAGTCAATGTTACTGGCGTATACAAAAGAAATTGATGAACAAGTGGCTCGTCAAGAGTTAAAGAGTAATCTGTTGAAAGAGTATACACTTGAAAGGGTAAGTTCACTGCATACTGAAATCTCCGAAGGAGGGATATAATGGCTGAAGATATGACAAATATTGCTTTATCAGCACATGCATCAGAAGTAGCAAATAGAATGAAAGAATCAGGATATTTTGAAGATGCCTTGACAGCTGCAAAGTTTGCTATGTCATATGCAATAAAATATTATTTTGATGAAATTGATTGTGAAGAACTTGATAAAGTATATGATGCAAACGGAAATCATTACAATGTTGGTTCCGTTGATTCGGATAATTATGTTTCCAAGTTACTGACTTCATTGTACCCTAACTTAACGACGCCGTATCGCTATGCTAGAGTGCTGATGTGCTATGGCTTGAATAAACTTGGAGATATTATTGAAGAAGGACGTTTGTTCCCATTATCGGAACATATGTAATTACAGATGAATAATACTGAGTGTATTTCATATGCATTTAGAGAAGACCCTGCCACCATTATTACATTAGAAGATGGTGGGGTCCATTTTAAAAATGTATATCAGATTACGGCATTTAGAAGAAAATTAATTCGACCAGAATTGATTGATGCACCACTGTTTTTTTGTGATAACAATGCAAAGTATTATGGTCAATCAACGGACATCATGAATCAAATATTTGATGACAACATGTCTATAAAATATGATTATGCGGTTGTCGTAGATTCTCAAGTTGAATTTGAAGTAGATTATTCTATTTTGAATAAATTGTCAAAAGAATATATGCCGTCGAGAGACGCAGAGACATACCAACAGTATTTTAGTAATTATACAAGTGGTGTAATAGTTTTTTGTCGAGTCTATAAAATAGACAAATCAGTTGGTCAGGCATATTTACAAAAAGGAAAACAGGGAAGTGCTCAAGTTATCAAATTGTATGATAAATTTGGGTTGGAAACATCTATGGATGTTGGTGGTTTTGTTCCTGTAATTTCTGATAACAAATTTGAATATATCAAAGATGAAGTGATACATTTTTTAAAAACAGAGAATGTATTTATTTCTTTATATAAGAACAATTTGCAAGATAAAGAGCGATTAGATGCTCGAATAGAAGCTGAACGTGCATTGAAAAATATACATAATTCAAGGTTCGACTTTGATGAAAATCTTGAAATGGATATGGCACAATTAGATTATGATTTGATTTTTGATGAAGTGATTAGCATTTGTCCTAATATGAAACCAATCATAAATATGATTCGAAATATAAAAGCTGCTAGGTTTGGTGAGGCGGAACATTTGTTGAAACAACGATATAATAATGAAATAGGTTTACATGCAAAACAGCGTTTGTTTGATATGAATGTTCGTGTAGCTGTAAAAGATGCGTTGTATTTTTATAAAAGATATGGTGTGAATATAGAAGATGCTTTTCAGGAAGCATGTATTGGAATATTGACAGCAATTGAAAAATATACTGATAATGTTCAGGGACAGTTTGGAACCTATGCATCATGGTGGATGTATAGGTTAATGCAAAGAAATTTACCAATTTATCAATATAATACATATGTATCATTTTCCTATAAAGAAAAATTGTCACATATTGTTGATATGATTACAGATGAACTTGGCGATAATTTCGAAGTATTGAGTTGGAATGAGCTTGTAGAATGGATTCAATTATGTTCTGATGTATCAATTGAAGAAGCAAATTTTATTTGTAGTATTCTTGTTCATGCTGACAGTATAGAAAAACTGATAGAAGATGATGAAGAATTATTTTCTGACAATGGTGAACAGATGTGTTTTTTGAATGAACAGTTAACCATAAATAGTATTAACAGTGCATTGAATTCTCTTAATGAAAGAGAACGAAATATTATTAAAATGCGATATGGAATTCATGAGATGACTTTGAGAGATATTGGTAACAAACTTGGATTGACGAGAGAAAGAGTAAGACAAATCGAAGCTAAAACTATCATAAAAATGAAACGGTATATTCACAAATACAAATTGTTTAATGGCGTATATCGAGAATTTACTGAAGAAGAATTATATCCTGAAAAGTTTACAAAGAAGAAACAGGTAATTTAACAGAAATAGAAAAAATATACATATGATATGTTATACATAGATTAAAGAAATATTTATCGTAAGTAGGTAATATTCTGCTACAATCTCCTTAAAACTCAGGAGGTATTCTAAGTATACTGAGGGTCTGACCATCTAACTAACCGATAAATAAAATAATGAATTAGTAAAAAGTTGATGAAAAGTCTATAAATGTAATGTGACATTGGAGTTTAGCGCAATAGAGTTTGAATATTGTGGATCGCTTGAATTGTTGGAAGAATTCTTTCATAAATATATTAATATTAGAAGTTGTCAGTTATTAAGGATTAATCCTGAAACGAAGAAGTGGAATTGCTCTATGGCAACAAGGGCGAATTGCAGGGAAACCAGGTATTTGCTGATTTGCTGCCTCATCTGATCAGGGTAATAGAAAATGCCGGAATGCTGATCATTGATGAATTTGGCAATAGTCTTCATAATAAATTGGCTGAAAAAATTATTGAATTCTTTATGGAGAATGTTGCTTTACGCTAAAATGGTTTCATGCTATCATTGTTTTAGTAAAAAATTTTGATGGCATGAAGCTATTTTTGATTGGAGGCATGGAAGATTTGAACTTTAACTATTGTTATAAAATTACTTATGAATCAGGGGAAACTTATGACAGACGAAGAAATGAGCTGTCAGTAGAAATTTCAAAAGAAGACTATAAGAAAATTATAACAGGAGTATTACAGGAAAGACCGATTGATCAGATTGAAGGGATTTCGGATGTAATTGATAAAATGACGGAAAATGTTGAATTTGCGGATCGTTTTATGAATAAAAATGGTTCATTAAGAAAAACACCATTAAAGAAAAAAAGAGCTATTTCAAAACTTGAATTTTTTATTCCAGAATATGAGTATCGGCGATTAAAAAAGATGAAGGATCCAATAGAAACATTGGAACGCCCAGTGGAACATATGACTGTTTATCGGAATGATGGTTCCAGTGTGACTTTGACAGCGGAGAATGGACGTGTGAGTATTGTTGACTCCAGGGAGAAGAATGTAAGGCATATTATTGAGGCAGATTATTTTGTTTCGAAAATTTTGTAATAATTTATTATAAATACCATTGATGGTGTCCGTATGTATGCCAACGGATATTTAAAGATATTTGATGTGGATAGTAAACTATTAGACGAAAGAAAAAAATGAAAGGACATAAAAAAATATATGATTAGTTTTTATAAGAGTATTGTTGACCAGGACAGGGCTTCGATTGTTATATGCAACCTTAAGCATGAGATTATCTACATGAATCCGGCAGCTGTTAACAGCTATGCGAAGCGAGGCGGTGATAAACTTATTGGAAGAAGCCTGTTAGATTGTCATAATCAGGAATCCAGGGATAAAATACAGAAGGTAGTGGACTGGTTTGCGGCAGATGAGAGCCATAACCTTGTCTATACTTTCCATAATGAGAAGCAAAATAAAGATGTTTATATGGTGGCACTCAGAGAAGAGGGAAGACTGATAGGATATTATGAAAAACATGAATATCGAAACGCAGAAACTATGAAACAATATGATTTGTGGTGATGTTATGGCACAGGACGAATGGTGCAGGCAGTTATTCAAGAATGAGGAAATACGACAGAAACTCACCCGTGTGGTAAGAAGAAAAAATGGAATGAGGTAAGTAACAATATGGAATCAAAACAGAAAAGAACAGCTCTTGTCACTGGCGGAAGTTCCGGAATCGGACGATGTACTGTAGCAGCATTGAGTAAGGCTGGCTATATAGTCTATGAGTTCAGTCGCCGGGATGTTCCGGTAGAAGGCGTGAAGCATATGTGCGTAGATGTGACAGATGAGGCTTCCGTGCAGGAAGCCGTTGGGCAGATCCTTTTGGAAAGAGGAAGTATCGAGATTCTTGTAAACTGCGCAGGTTTTGGTATTTCCGGGGCGGTGGAATTTACAGAGTTAAAACAGGCGAAAGCACAATTTGATGTAAATTTTTTCGGAACTGTCAATGTAAGCAGAGCTGTTCTTCCTTCTATGCGCAGACAGCACAGAGGGCATATTGTCAATATCAGTTCTGTGGCAGCGGTGGCACACATTCCGTTTCAGGCGTTTTATTCAGCCAGTAAAGCAGCAGTGTCTTCTTATTCCTGCGCGCTTGATAATGAAGTAAGTCCTTATGGTGTCAGGGTAACAGCAGTAGAACTTGGAGATATTCATACCGGTTTTACCCAGGCCAGACAAAAGATAGTTTTGGGTGATGATGAATACGGTGGCCGTATTTCACACGGTGTCAGTCAGATGGAGAAAGATGAACTAAGTGGGATGTCGCCGGAGATTATTGGTACATATATTGCGCGAATTGCACAGAAAAAGAACTGCGCACCAATTTGTGTGGCGGGTGTGAAGTATAAGATTCTGAGATTCTTATGTAAAATTCTGCCGTGTACATTACGGGGAAAGATTGTTGGTTCTATTTACGCAAAATAATTGAGATTATTTTATAGAATTCCGATATAGCCCGGGTGTCTGGATATATAACAGTTTTTTTCAGCTTTACGTTAAAATAGTTTCATGCTATCATTATTTTATTAAAAATTTTGATAACGTGAAGCTGTTTTTTGATTGTGGGGTGTAAGGAATGGGTAGATTTGTAAATCCTGATAACAGTGCATTTCAGGTGGCACTGAATTCTCCGATATATGTGGATAAAACCGGATTGTTGGAATATACAAACAGCGTACTTAATACAACAGAAGCTTATATCTGTAACTGCAGACCACGCAGGTTTGGAAAATCATATGCTGCAAATATGCTGGCCGCTTATTATAGTAAAGGCTGTAATTCCGAAGAAATGTTTTCAGGGCTGGATATAAGCAGGGAATCCGATTTTAAGACGCATCTTAATAAGTATGATGTGATTCATCTTGATATTCAGTGGTTTCTGGCAAATTGTGATAATGTGGATAATGTTGTAGCGTTTATTACGAAATCCGTACAGGCTGAATTGAGAGAGATTTACCCTGGTGTTCTGCCTGAAGAAGAGATAAGTTTGTCGGAAAGTCTTTCGCGTATTAAAAATATTGTTGGACAGAAATTTATTATAATTATTGATGAGTGGGATGTTCTGATCAGAGATGAAGCGGCAAATAAAAAAGTACAGGAAAAGTACATTAATTTTTTGCGGGCGATGTTCAAGGGAACGGAACCGACAAAATATATTCAGTTGGTGTATCTTACAGGTATTTTGCCGATAAAGAAAGAAAAAACGCAGTCTGCATTAAATAATTTTGATGAGTTTACAATGCTTGATGCAGGAGTGATGGCGCCATATATTGGATTTACAGAAGCTGAAGTGAAGGATCTTTGCGAAAGATATCACAGAGATTTTGAGAAAGTAAAATATTGGTATGATGGTTATTTGCTGGAGGACTATCAGGTATATAATCCTAAAGCAGTAGTAAGTGTTTGTGTGCGGGGCAGGTTTAGAAGTTACTGGTCTGAGACTGCTTCTTATGAAGCAATTGTTCCTTTTATCAATATGAATTATGATGGTTTGAAAAACGCTATAATTGAAATACTTTCCGGTGCTTCGATTAAAGTGAATACAGCTGCTTTCAAAAATGATACGGTGAATATACAAAGCAAAGATGATGTACTTACGTATTTGATCCATCTTGGTTATTTGGGATATAACCAGAATAGAAGAACTGCATTTGTTCCAAATGAAGAAATCCGGCAGGAATTGACAATGGCGGTTGAAAGCAGAAAATGGAATGAGATGATTACTTTTCAGCAGGAATCAGAACATTTACTGGAGGCTACGCTGGACATGGATGAAGAAGCAGTTGAAGAGGGAATTGAGAAAATCCATACAGAGTATGTTTCGAATATTCAGTATAATAATGAGAATTCTTTGAGCAGTGTACTTGCAATTGCATATCTGAGTTCAATGGAATATTATTTTAAACCAGTTCGTGAACTGCCGACAGGACGTGGGTTTGCAGACTTTGTATTTATTCCAAAACCAGAATACGTTTCCAGTTATCCGGCGCTTGTCGTAGAACTTAAATGGAATAAGAATGTCAAGACAGCATTACAGCAGATTAAGGAAAAACAATATCCGGATTCAGTTCTGGATTATACCGGAGATATTTTGCTGGTTGAGATAAACTATGACAAGAAGACAAAAGAACATCAGTGTCTGATTGAAAAGTATGAGAAATTATAAAAGTATTGATAAAACGGAAACCATTTTCTATTGAGAGGTGACAGATAATATGGAACTAAAGGAGAAAACTCCACATACGATATTAAATGAAATAATTGAAGCGGCAAAAGAATGCGGACAGGTTATGCTTCAGGCGGACAGGGCGAATTTTGGCATTAAGGATAAGGCAGGAAAAGCAAATTTTGTTACGAAGTATGATTGCAAAATTCAGGAAATGCTAGAAAAAAAGTTGTCTGAGATTCTTCCGGAAGCGGAGTTTTGGGGGGAAGAAGAGGATTGCCAGATTAACAGAAATGCAGAATATATTTTTGTGGTGGATCCGATTGATGGAACTACCAATTTTATTAAAGATTATCATATGAGCTGTGTATCTATTGGATTGATTCGAAATGGAAAGAGATATATGGGAGTCGTGCATAATCCGTATCTTAATGAAACTTTCTATGCGATTTCCGGTGAGGGTGCATATATGAATGGAAATGCGATTCATGTATCGAAGGATGATCTGGCAAACAGCATTGTTTTGTTTGGTTCATCACCGTATAATACGGAGCTTGCGAAGGCATCCTTTGAATTAGCTTACGAATATTTTCAAAAATGCCTTGATATCCGACGAAGCGGATCTGCAGCACTTGATTTATGTGCCATAGCATCAGGAAGAGCGGAAATTTATTTCGAGCTTATTTTATCTCCATGGGATTTTGCGGCAGGTGCACTTATTGTTGAAGAAGCAGGCGGAATTGTGACGACTGTTGAAGGAGAAGAACTTCCATGCTTGGAAAAGAGTTCGATTCTTGCAAGAAATAAGTAGTAGTTCTGAAATCTGGAGGTGCACGGTGAAAAAGTTAACAACAGGGAAAATATGGCAGTTTGCAGCCGGACAGTTTGGATGGGCGATGTTGTCCGGGATTATTTCTAACTGGCTTGTATATTTTTATCAGCCGGATAAGACAGCCATCAGTCAGGGACAGACAGTGTTCATTCCACAGGGGCTGGTGGTCTTTGGCATATTTACTATTATTGGCGGAATTACAGCTTTCGGAAGGATTTTTGATGCTTTTACAGATCCAATGATCGCCTCTTTATCTGACAGATGTACGTCAAAGAATGGGCGAAGAATTCCGTTCCTGAAATGGGCATCTTTACCGCTGGCGCTTTCTACAGTACTGGTTTTCTGGTCACCGGTTAATAAAAACAGCTGGATCAATGGAGTGTTTTTGCTGATTATGATTCTGGCGTACTATCTTTCCATTACTGCGTACTGTACACCATATAATGCGCTGATTCCGGAACTTGGACATACCCAGCAGGAAAGACTTAATATTTCCACAGTCATTTCCTTTACATTTATTGCCGGAACTGCAGTGGCGTATCTGGCACCTACGATATGGGGGATGTTTATTCCTGCTTTTGGCAGAGTTGGTGCTATCCGTATGACCTTTACTTTGATGGCGGCTATAGCGTTTATCTGTATGCTTGTGCCGGTATTTTGTATCCGTGAAAAAGACTATGTAGATACGGTTCCTGCAAAAGAGTCAGCTTTTGGATCTCTTGCAGCTACTTTTAAGAATGGAGAATTTCGCAAGTTTGTGGCATCTGATATTTTCTACTGGATTGCACTTACCATGTTTCAGACAGGTCTTCCATTTTTTGTCACCAGTCTTTTGAAACTTCCGGAAACAATGACAACTTTGTATTTTGTGGGAATGACAGCGTTGTCTCTTGTATTTTATATTCCGGTAAATAAGCTTACTCCTAAACTTGGAAAGAAAAAGATGATCTTGTTTGCATTTGCAGTATTTAGCCTTGCTTATTTTTATACCGGATTTATGGGAAAAATGAGTTTTATTCCGGCATCGGTGCAGGGACTGATCCTGACAGTCGTGGCGGCTCTTCCTATGGCGATTTTCGGAATTCTTCCGCAGGCTGTTGTGGCAGATATTTCGCAGAGCGACTCGATTACATCAGGAAGCAATCGTGAAGGAATGTTTTATGCGGCGAGAACATTTGCGTTTAAACTTGGGCAGAGTATTTCTATGTTGATATTTACAGCAGTCTCGACGATAGGGGCAGCAGAGGGAACTGGTTATAGAGTTGCTGCTTTTGGGGCAGCAGTATTCTGTTGTATAGGCGGAATTATACTGGTATTTTATAATGAGAAAAAGATTAATGGGATTATTAACAGGCACCAGTGAAGATTATAATACAGGTATGTATCGAATGGTGAAAAGCAGATAGCAACAGAATTATGAAAAAGCAACAGGAGTACATATAATGGAAATAATACATGAGAATGAATATTTGTATAAAATGAATGATGAAATAGAACCATATCTTGCAACGCACCGTCAGGAGGGGTACATTTCTGGTGCAGAGGATCATCTGCATCGAAAAGACACGGGGATAGTGGGGAAAATTCATGTACAGCGCTACCTGGCAGAGAAGCCGAAAGGCGTGATTATAATCAGTCATGGCTTTACAGAAGCAGCGCCGAAATATGAAGAGATGATTTATTATTTTCTGAAGGCTGGATATCATGTGTATATGCCGGAACATATGGGACATGGACAAAGTTATTGCCTGACAGCAGATCCATCTCTTGTACATATAGATACCTGGAAGCGATATGTGAGAGATTTTTTGAAAATATGCCATGTAATTAAAAAAACATATCCTGAACTGCCGTTAGTTCTTTTTGCACATTCTATGGGTGGGGCGATTGGCACAATTGCAGCTGCATGGGAGCCGCAACTGTTTCAGAAGATTATATTGAATTCTCCTATGCTCCGCCCGCTCACCGGAAATGTTCCCTGGCCATTGGTGATTGCTATTGCACAGACGAAGTGCCTTTTGGGAAGGGAGGAAGACTATGTGGCTGGTCAGAAGCCTTATGATGGTAGTGAGACTTTCGAAACCAGTGGATGTACTTCCAGACCAAGATTCGAAAAATATAATGAGATGCGTAAAGAGAATAAAAAATTCCAGGTTAGTGCAGCTTCTTATGGGTGGCTTCTGGCGTCTGTAAAAATGAGTTGGTACATAAAATATTGTGGATGGAAGAAACTGACAGCACCTGTTTTGCTATTTCAGGCAGAAAGAGATGATTTTGTATCTGTAAACGCATTGAGAAAATTTGCAGAGAAAATTAATCATAGAGGAATTACTTCCTGCGAATATGTTTACCTGCCGGGAACCAGACATGAGACCTACCGCAGCGATGACAGGACGATGGAAATGTATTTAGATAAGATTATGAAGTTTATGGATTCAGGCATGGTATCTGACAGTTGTACGTGATTCGTATCTTAATGAAATTTTCTATGCGATTCATGTATCGGAGGATAATCAAATAATGGAAATGGTTTTCTGTTATCAGCATCTCTACTAAGAGAACTGATAACAGGAAACCATTTTTATTATTTGGCTGAGTTTTTATTTAACAGCCGGAAACAGATTACAAAAAAGATAATTCCATATACAGTTGTGATAGGTGTCGCCATTCCAACATAAGTCAGAGATGTTTCCGGTAATCTCGACATAATGATAGATACCGGAATTCGGATGCAGAATGCGGAAGTGATTCCCTGGATCATAATAGGAATACTTTTTCCACAGCCATTAAAATATCCGATACTGCTGAAAAGTACACAAGTCAGTATACAGTCGGCAGAGAAACCTTTCAGGTAAGCGGCGCTCTGCGCGATTACCTCGGAATCATTGGTAAAGAAAGAGGATAATACTCCGCCTCCGAAGAATCCTACCATAAAGATGATGATTCCAACGGAACATCCGGTAATAATTGCAGTGTAAAAACCCTTCCATGCCCGGCTTTTCTTTCCGGCACCGATATTCTGCGCAACAAATGCTGATACACTCTGCATGATAGAGGACGGAACCAGCATAATAAAGGAAACGATTTTCTGTGCAATTCCATATCCGGCAGATGGCATCAGACCCATCTGATTGATAACAGAATTTACGACAAGAAATGAAATCTGAACCGTTGTCTCCTGAAGTGCGATCGGTATACCTACGTTTAATATTTTTCCAAGCTCTTCTTTATAAATCCGACATTGTTCTCTGGAAAATTCTATAGGCATATCCTGCTTTCTTAATACAACGACAGAACAGACGACAGAGACAAACTGTGCAAATACAGTGGCAATGGCGGCACCCGCAACATCCATGTGAAATACTCCAACCAGAAGCAAATCTCCCAGAATATTTATGACACAGGCAATTCCTACGAATAGAAGTGGAAGGTTTGCATTTCCCACACCTCGCAGCACACCGCTGATTACATTGTATGCAATGATAATAACGATACCGGCAGAACAGATTCTGATATAAAGAATTGTTTTGTCAAAGGATTCAGCCGGTGCCTGTAAAAGATGCGCAATTCCTCCGGCGGCAAATTCCAGTACAAATGTCATGATGACAGCAATGATCAGAAAAAGAATGATCGTAGTTCCGACCGCATTTCCTGCTTCTTTTGGTTTTTGTTCTCCGATGTGATGCCCGATTATTACGGTGGAGCCCATTGCAAGACTTGTAATGATAAAAGTAGCCATCTGCATAAAGGAACTTCCTGTTCCTACTGCGGAAATACTCGAGGCATTTCCGAATTTTCCAACAATCAGCAAATCAACTGCGCCATACGCAGCCTGCAGGATCAATGCTCCAAGCACGGGAATGGCAAACCGAAGCAAAGATTGGAACACAGGTCCTTCTGTAAAACTTATTTCTTTTTTCGACATTTTTTCCTCCTGAGAATGTGGATTGAATGCTTCAGATAGTAACGAGTGTACCAACAAATTGTGACGCACATTTTACAGAAAGCATTTTTCAAACACACTCTATTGATTGCTTGTTATCTAAAGCATTTAGATATTATCAGTATAACATAGTTATTGCGCACATTCTACTGTCACGTTGATAACCTTGTAAGTCTTGGAGTTACTGTGTTACTGTTTACTCAGTGCCTTGTAACAATCGTTACTGTTCACTCCGTTCACAGTAACGTAGCCAAAATTCATTCCAGATTG
>NZ_JAJDMJ010000039.1:0-36448 GCF_020593585.1 Blautia sp. DFI.6.71 | reverse complement strand
ATACCCCCATATAGGACTTTTATATTTCATTGTCCTATATGAGGGTAGCATATCAGAAGTGGGGAGTTTATTTTTTAAAGTTAGTCATCTACTATTTCTGTTACATAGCTTCCATGCCCGTCTATAGCAATAACTTTTTCTTTTCCACCTTCTGTTTGAAATATCCATGGAGCAGAATAAGGATTACGAAAAAAGGCTTACAACGAATGGTGGTGTGGTACAATGCTGTAGAAAGAAGAATGCTGGAAAGCCGTATAGTCGTATGAAGGAGAAACTCACATGCAGTTTGATGAGAGGAAAGAGGGAATAGACCCTCTGACCTACTCTGCATATTATTCTGTCTGCTTCTGTGGAAGCTGTGCAAGGATGATAGCAGCAAACATGATGACACATCCAAGGATTTCTTTAGTACTTAGTTGCTGTCTGAGGATGATCCATCCGGCTAGGACAGAGATGCAGGATTCCAGGCTGAGTATCAGGGATGCTACAGTTGGGTTCATGTTTTTCTGACCGATAATCTGCAAGGTGTAGGCTACTCCGCATGACATAACACCTGCGTAGAGGATTGGCTGCCATGCTGCCAGGATGGATGAGAGTTCCGGATGCTCAAGGAGCAGAGCGGGAATGCCGGAAAGAACTCCACATGTCAGGAACTGAATACAGGAGAGCTTTACTCCGTCTACTTTCGGAGAAAAGTAGTCGATGACCAGTATGTGCAACGAAAAAAGAAAAGCGCATACCAGTACGAGCAGATCTCCCTTTCCAATGGAAAATCCATCTGTGATGCACAGGAGATAAAGTCCGATCAGAGCCATTGCAACGGCAGCCCAGATAAATTTTGTGCATTTTTTGCCAAGGAATAGTCCGATGACAGGGACGATCACAATATAACAGGCAGTGATAAAGCCGGCTTTTCCGACGGTTGTATACTTGATGCCAAACTGTTGGAAATTGCTTGCCAGACAGAGGCAGATACCGCAGGCGATACCGCCGATAATCAGAGTTTTTTTCTCCTGCATATTGGATACAGTATTACTTGAGGTGTCAGATCTGCCAGATGCTTTGGAAGCAGAATCTGAAGGGGAGTTTCTCTTTTTCAGAATAAAAATCAGTGGAATCAGAACGACTGCTCCGATAAGGGAACGGACGGCATTAAAAGTAAAGCCTCCTACGTATTTCATTCCTACGCTTTGAGCCACAAAAGCGATACCCCAGATGATTGCTGCGAGAAGCAGGAGCAGGGAATTTTTTAAAGGGATCTGTTGTTTTTGCATGATGTGTGTAATCCTTCCTTATATTTCAAATATTTTTTAAGAGCGCCTGTGCTTCATTGATCTGAAAATGAATAAACACTTTCATAATTATACATCATAGATGTAAAAAGAGAAAGACGATTATAGAAATAAAAAGAAGCCTCTGCAGGAGACTTCTTTTTATTTCTGTGTAATTTAAAATATAATCATATAAAATGTAAAGCAGTATTGATTGTAGAGCCATGTGATGAAAGTGAATGCTTTTATCCGCCTGACTCTTGATTATGATATTTATATCAGATAAAGATATATTTCAGAATGAACAGCACAGCAAGTACATACATCAGTACACTGATCTTCTTTTCTTTTGCTTTTCCTGTAACAACGTTGATGATCACATAGGAGATAACACCCATGGAGATACCTTCAGAAATGCTGTACAGGAATGGCATTGCGATGATCGCAATAAATGCCGGGATTGCTTCGGTCATGTCGTTGAAATCAATCTTGGTTACTGATGTGAGCATCAGGAATCCAACGATGATCAGAGCCGGTGCTGTGGCAAAGGACGGGATTGCCAGGAAAATCGGGGATAACAGCAGTGATAATCCGAAAAGGATGGCTGCTACCAGGGAAGTAAGTCCTGTACGTCCGCCTTCGGCAACACCGGAAGCACTCTCTACGAAAGTAGTAACTGTGGAAGTACCACACATAGCACCTACTGTAGTTCCTACTGCGTCAGAAAGAAGAGCGCCTTTGATGTTTGGAAGTTTGCCTTCTTTGTCAAGCATATCAGCTTTGGAAGCAACACCGATGAGGGTTCCCAGAGTATCAAACATATCTACAAACAGGAATGCAAACATAATGACTACGAAATCAAGTGTGAAGACAATGGAGAAGTCCATTTTCATAAATGTGGGAGCCATGCTTGGAATGGAGATTCCGTTTGAAAAATCAGGCAGGAGGCTGAACCAGCCGGCTGCAGGATCAGGCTTGTAAAGTCCTGTCAACTGACAGATAATGCCAAGTCCCCATGTGATCAGGATACCCCAGAGAATGTTTCCTTTTACACTCTTAACAAGAAGGATGGCGGTGATGAGAAGTCCGATCAGCGCCAGAAGAACTGTAATTCCTTCTGTATTGAAGGTCCCGCCGGAAACGGAGGATTTAAAGGAAAATACACTTACCAGAGTGGAGTCATTGTTAACTACGATCTTAGCATTCTGCAGTCCGATGAAAGCAATAAACAGTCCGATACCAACAGATACTGCATGTTTCAGGTTCATTGGAATAGCGTTAAAAATCGCTTCACGCACATTAGTGAGTGATAAAAGGATAAAAATAATACCTTCTACAAATACAGCTGCCAGTGCCTGCTGCCAGTTGTATCCCATGCCAAGAACAACTGTGTATGCAAAGTAGGCATTTAAGCCCATGCCCGGTGCAAGAACGAACGGGTAGTTAGAAAGCAGTGCCATCAGGCAGGTGGCAATAAAGGATGACAGTGCGGTCGCTGTAAAAACAGCTCCTCTGTCCATGCCGGACGCTTCCAGAATATTTGGGTTAACAGCCAGAATGTATGCCATTGTCATGAATGTGGTAATACCTGCCATAACTTCGGTCTTTACATCTGTGTGGTTCTCTTTGAGATGGAATAATTTGTCAAGATTCATAATCTTTCCCCCTTTTGATTTTAAAAATTGCCGGCTGTTTTGTGGTGTCTCAGATAATCATCCCGAAAAAACAGGGTGAAACTCCTGGAATCAATCGTCTCGGCATATCGTTTTGTTAACGATATGCCGGAAAAACACCATCAGAATCTGTATTTCCTGCAGTTACAGAATCTTTCTTCCGGCTACATATTTAGCGGTAATATTGCGGTCATCGGAAAGGTAGATCAGTCTTTCAAGTCTGTCCTTCGGAGAGAGCTTCAGTGGAGTTGGAATAGTGCTGTCATTAAGCACAACCGCATCAAATTCATACCCCTCCTTAAAGCTTCCAACCTTTCCAAAGAAGGAACCGCCTCCTTCTGTTCCCATATAAAAGGCTTCTTCAACAGTGAGCGGCTTCATGGAAGAATCAACCAGCCGCCAGTACAGCTTGGAAACCTGAATAGCATCAGCCATGGCACGCAGAATAGAAATGGAAGTTCCACCTGCAATGTCAGATCCCAGTCCGATGTGTAAGCCTTCGTCCAGATAACGTCTCACAGGAGAGATACCTGAGGAGAGATTTGTGTTAGACTGCGGACAATGAGCAATATAAACGCCCTGCTTTTTCATAAGGGCAATTTCCTCATCCGAAGAATGAACACAATGAGCCATGATCGTCGGACAGTCACCGCCGAAAAGATCAAACTGGCTATATGCTTCTCCATAAAAATGTGTATTCGGACAAAGCTCCTTCACCCAGGCAATTTCACCGAAATTCTCAGAAAGGTGAGACTGCATCGGCAGGTGATACCTCTTCTGAATCTCCGAAAGCTTCTCCATCAGTGCATCAGAACAGGACGGAGTAAATCTCGGAGTAAGGATCGGCTTTACATTTTCAAATTTATCAAGCGTATCCTTAATCCACTGAACCGTAGCATCAGCAGAAGCCTGAGCACTCTCTTCCTGCAACTGCGGAGAACCATTACGGTCCATATTTACCTTGCCGACCATAGCCTTTATTCCGGTTTTATCCAGCTGTTCCATCAGGATCTCGGTAGCAGGGACATGCAGAGTTCCGAAAATACATGCTCTTGTATTCGGGCTCTTCTTCATATCCTCAGTGAAAATAGAATAAGCCTCTTTTGCAAACTCTGTATCTTCATAACGCGCTTCCTGCGGAAAAGTATAAGTATTCAGCCAGTCCAGCAGCTCAAGATCCATACCCGAGGCACGAAACGTATACTGCGGAGCATGAAGATGCAGATCAGTCAGTCCCGGAATGATCAGCTCATCGCCAAAATCTGTACATGAGATTCCTGCAAATTTCTCAGGAAGCTCATCAAACACCCCTGCACATCGCCCATCTTCACATACTAAATATCCATTTTCAGTGATGGAAAGTTCTGTCAGAGAATTACTGTAGCAAATTGTTCCCTTTAAAACAAAAGTCCGCTCGTTCATAACCATACCTCCTTTTTGTGGTTAAGGAAAGGCAAAAAAAATCTACCGATGCTGCCTTTACCTCATTCTTTCTCCCTGGGGAGAGAACTTATAGACAACTATTACGGTAGTTGGTAGAAACGTCCAACCGATTATGGACATATATAAGTTTACTTATATTGTTTATAAAATGATTATAAAATATTTGTAGTTAACTGTCAATTCCTTTCTGCAATTTAATTTAATATTCTTTTTGCATTGCTATTTGATAATTCATAGTCTATAAAGCATTTTACAGGCAGAATTTATATAAAGTATATGATATCCCATGTGAACTTATACAATCTCTTTCATATTTAAAGTCTTTCTTATTCATGTAGGCTTTTAACATGCGAATTGATACGATATTTTCCACCTTCCAATTACCAGCTTAGAAAAATATTTTATCTGCTATGCATTTGCAGGCATCTTAGAGATTCTTAGTCCTCTTAAATCTGCGTTATGAGAAGAAAAGTCCATTGCCTGAGCACCAGCGAGCAATCATAGACTTTTCTTCTCATGCTTTTAGCAGATTTCAGATGACTTAGAATCTCTTAGATGCCGAAACCGCATAGCAGATAAAATATTTTTCTAAGCGTCCGTTTTTTGGGAAAATATGATATAATACTCTCCAATATCAAAAAGAAAGGAAAAACAAACATGCAGCTAGACAAAGAAAACATAAAAAAAATTCGATGGCTCATCGCATTCGCAATTCTCTTATATCTGGGTGTCCAGAACCTGCACATAGTCATCAGCACTGCCAGAGTCCTGCTTGGCTTTCTCTTTCCGTTCATCATTGGCTTTGGAATCGCTTTTATCCTCAATATTCCAATGAAATTCATAGAACATCATCTGTTCGGAAAAGCCTTGAAACAAGAGAAAAAAACAGTACAAAAACTGGCAAGGCCGGTCAGCCTGGTGCTTTCTATCTGCTTTGTGATCTGTATAATCGTGATCGTTATGCTGGTAGTAGTACCGGAACTGGGGGCAACATTCGTAAACATAGCGAAAAAGATAGAAGAAAATATTCCGGTTTTCCAGAAATGGATCGACAATGTATTCGGAAACAATCCGGAAGTTGTGAAATGGGCGCAGTCTCTTGACATTGAGCCGGGAAAAATAATCGATTCTGTACTCGGCGTACTGAAGAACGGAGTCAATAACATTGTTTCCTCCACAGTGTCCATCACCATGGGACTTCTGACTACTGCAATGAATGTATCCATTGGCTTTGTATTCGCCTGCTACGTCCTTTTGCAGAAAGAAAAGCTCCTGCAGCAGATAAAAAAAGCAATGTACGCAATGTTCCCGGAAAAACCGGTCAGATATCTGGCACATGTATGGAATCTGGCAAACAGGATTTTTTCCAGCTTTATTACCGGACAGTGTATCGAAGCTGTGATTCTTGGAAGTATGTTCTTTGTATCCATGACAATCCTGCATTTTCCATATGCAATGCTGGTGGGTGTCCTGATTTCATTTACAGCATTGATTCCGCTGTTTGGCGGAATTATCGGATGTTGGGTAGCATTTTTTCTGATCCTTATGATAAGTCCTGTAAAAGCAGTTCTGTTTCTGGGACTTTTCCTTATCCTGCAGCAGATAGAAGGAAACCTGATCTATCCTCATGTGGTAGGTGGTTCTGTCGGGCTTCCATCCATCTGGGTACTGGTAGCTGTAACACTTGGCGGCAGTCTGATGGGAATTGCGGGAATGCTGATCTTCATTCCGACAGTATCTGTCATCTATACACTTTTCAGAGAGTGGGTATATGCCCGTCTTGAGAAAAAACAGCTTGTTTTATGACGAAATGATTCGTGATGTGTAGAAAGATGTATTATTGTCCGGATAAACTTGGTAACAAATTTGTAAAAGGACTGTAAATCAGTGTAAGGTCTCTGTAATTGTAATTAATTCGATATTTCTGTATTATAGTGATATCTGGTTAAAAATGGAAGGAGATCTTAAGATGGACATCTTAAAAGGTAAACGTTATGATATTATGAATGTGCTTTGGGAAGAGGGAAGACCATTGTCTGCTTTTGAGATCAATGACATTGCACCGGAACTGAAAATGCCGACAGTAAGAAGATGCCTGGAGCTTCTTTTGAAAGAGAACCTGATCCAGGTTGCGGGAACTTCAATGAACGGCAAGGTGTATGCAAGAAATTATACCCCTCTTCTTTCAAGAGAGGATTATTTAAAGGGAAATGCCAAAAGCAGAAAGATTAACCCGGTGGAAATGATGAATGCGCTTCTGGAATCTGATGGGATTACAGTGGAAGAGCTGGAAAAACTTCAGGAGCTTATCGATAAGAAACGTGCGGAACTGGAAAGCAGATAATCATAAACATAGCAGATAAAAACGGACATGGCCATCTGGCTGTGTCTTTTTTGTGCCATTTTTTACAGAATTGCAATACTGTATCAGGTAATAAAAACAGCCAGATGAATAAAGTGTCCATCTGGCTGAATCTGTTATCAATCAATTATTTCTTGTTCTGCTCAACTTCTTTTAACATCATAGCGCGAACTTTCAGTGGAAGTCCGAACAGTGTGATGAATCCATCTGCATCGTGGTGGTCATAGAGGTCACCTGTTGTGAAAGATGCAAGAGATTCATTGTACAGGCTGTATGGAGAAGTTGTACCGGCTTTGATGATATTGCCTTTGTACAGTTTGAATTTCACTTCACCTGTTACATATTTCTGTGTGGATTCAACGAATGCCTGGATTGCCTCGCGAAGTGGTGTATACCATTTTCCTTCGTAAACAACCTGAGCGAACTGGCTGCCAAGTTTCTTCTTGGTTTCCATTGTCTCGCGGTCAAGTGTAAGTTCTTCGAGCTGTTCATGAGCTGCCATCAGGATGGTTCCGCCAGGAGTCTCATATACGCCACGTGATTTCATACCAACAACACGGTTTTCAACGATATCAACGATACCGATACCGTTCTCGCCGCCTAATTTGTTAAGCTCAGTGATGATTTCGGAAACTTTCATTTCTTTGCCGTTTAATGTTTTCGGAACACCCTGCTCGAATGTCATGGTAACTTCTGTTTCTTTATCAGGGGCTTTCTCAGGTGTAACACCTAAAACAAGCATATTGTCATAATTTGGAGCCTGGGAAGGATCTTCCAGTTCCAGACCTTCATGGCTGATATGCCATAAGTTTCTGTCACGGCTGTAGCTGTGGCTTGCATCGAATGGAAGGTCGATTCCGTGAGCTTTACAGAATGCGATCTCATCTTCACGTGACTGCATGGTCCATTTGTCTGTCATACGCCATGGAGCGATGATTTTGATGTCAGGAGCAAGAGCTTTGATGCCAAGTTCGAAACGGATCTGGTCATTACCTTTACCTGTAGCACCGTGGCAGATAGCAACTGCACCTTCTTTACGTGCGATTTCAACTAATTTCTTAGCGATTGCCGGACGGGCCATGGATGTACCAAGGAGATATTTGTGTTCGTATACAGCACCTGCCTGTACACATGGAACGATGAAGTCATCACAGAATTCATCTACGATATCTTCGATATATAATTTGGAAGCACCGGAAAGCTTTGCTCTTTCATCCAGTCCGTCCAGTTCGTTTCCCTGACCGCAGTTTACGCAGCAGCAGACAACATCGTAATCAAATGTTTCTTTTAACCATGGGATTAAGGCTGTGGTATCAAGACCGCCTGAGTATGCTAAAACGACTTTTTCTTTCATGATTGTATTCCTCCTGAAATTGGATTTTATTATTTTCCTGATTTGTAAAAATTTCCTGAGATATCCGTTTGCCGAAAGTAAATGAATAGGTCGGGAGTTCAGCGCATTATTTTTGAATAAATGCGGTAATTTCTGATTGAAATTTTTGAATAAATATTCAATGCGGAACAAGATGATTTCGTGTGATTCCGCTTAACAAGTGATAATATACACCTTTTTTTATAAATATGCAATAGAAAAATGCAAAAAAGTTTTATCTGTTTTTGCATAAATATGCAACATAATATAGGAAAAGACAGGGGGAAATCCGTGAACTGAAATAAAATCCATGTAAAAACATTGAAAAATGACTATTGCATATTATGCAGGTAAGATGTATAATTAGTCCAGCACTCTGATAGAGTAAAGTTTTACTATGAAATGAAGACCGCCGGATGAGGCGAAGATGGAGGAAATTATTATGATTAAAGCAGGAATTATCGGTGCCACAGGATATGCAGGTAACGAGATCGTGAGACTGCTTCTGGGACATAAAGATGTGGAAGTTGCGTGGTATGGTTCAAGAAGTTATATTGACCAGAAATATGCAGATGTTTATCAGAACTTTTTTAAGCTGGTAGATGCGAAATGTATGGATGATAATATGGAAGCATTAGCTGATGAAGTGGATGTGATCTTTACAGCTACTCCTCAGGGACTGTGTGCTTCTTTAATTAATGAAGGAATTCTTTCTAAGGCGAAAGTTATTGATCTGAGTGCGGATTTCCGTATTAAAGATGTGAAGAAATATGAGAAATGGTATGGAATTGAGCATAAGGCTCCGCAGTTTATTGATGAGGCGGTTTATGGTTTATGTGAGATTAATCGTGAGGAGATTAAGAAGGCAAGACTGATTGCGAATCCGGGATGTTATCCCACATGTTCCACCCTTTCTATTTATCCGCTGATCAAAGAAGGGCTGATCGATCCGTCTACCATTATTATTGATGCGAAGTCCGGTACTTCAGGAGCAGGACGTGGAGCGAAGGTTGCCAATCTGTTCTGTGAAGTGAATGAGAATATTAAGGCTTATGGTGTTGCAAGTCACAGACATACACCGGAGATTGAGGATCAGCTTGGTTATGCGTGTGGCAAAGAGGTGCTGATTAATTTTACACCTCATCTGATTCCTATGAATCGTGGTATTCTGGTGACTGCTTATGCTTCTCTGACTAAGGATGTTTCTTATGAAGAGGTGAAGGCAGTTTATGATAAGTATTATGAGAATGAGACTTTCGTTCGTGTGCTGGATAAGGATGTTTGTCCGCAGACTAAGTGTGTGGAAGGAAGTAATTATGTGGATGTGAACTTTAAGATCGATCCGAGAACTCACAGAGTTATTATGATGGGGGCTATGGATAATCTGGTGAAAGGTGCAGCAGGACAGGCTGTGCAGAATATGAATCTGATGTTTGGATTTAAGGAGGCTGAGGGACTGTTGCAGGTGCCGATGTGTCCATGATAGATTAATGGGAAGGGACGCTCCGGAAATTATTTGTTTTTGAACGCGGTTTCGGGGCTTAGTAACTCTAAGTGTTCAGAAATTTGCTAAAAGCGTGGAAAAAAAGCTCAAACTCGCTGCGCTCAGACAGTGAGCTTTTTTTCCACAACGCAAATTCCTGAGCACTAAGAGTTACTACAG
Organism: Blautia sp. DFI.6.71; assembly: GCF_020593585.1. Classification (NCBI taxonomy): domain Bacteria; kingdom Bacillati; phylum Bacillota; class Clostridia; order Lachnospirales; family Lachnospiraceae; genus Blautia; species Blautia sp. DFI.6.71. The sequence continues at coordinate 26,664 of NZ_JAJDMJ010000039.1, read as the reverse complement.
TCCCTGCAAATGCGTTCAAAAACAAATAATTTCCGGAGCTGACTTTTCCAGTAACTGGATGGCGACTGCGCAGGGGACCTGCGGCAGTCTGGGGAAGTTGTGGATATGTAAGGAGGATTTGATTATGAAGATTATAGATGGTGGCGTTACGGCGGCTAAGGGATTTCAGGCAGCTGCGGCTGCGGCTGAGATTAAGTATAAGGGCAGAACGGATATGGCTATGGTTTACAGTGAGGTGCCATGTGTGGCTGCGGGGACTTTTACTACCAATGTGGTGAAGGCTGCGCCTGTTAAATGGGATCAGGATATTGTTTATAATCATCCGTCTGCACAGGTGGTGATCTGTAACAGTGGTATTGCCAATGCATGTACTGGTGCAGAAGGGTATGGTTATTGTAAGGAGACTGCAGATGCGGCTGCTGAGATTCTTGGGGTGGCTGCTGACAGTGTGCTGGTTGCTTCTACAGGTGTGATTGGTATGCAGGTTCCCATTGACCGTATTAAGAATGGTGTGAAGATGATGGCGCCGAAGCTGGATGGTTCTTTGGAGGCTGGTACTGAGGCTGCGAAGGCGATCATGACTACTGATACCAAGAAGAAGGAAGTTGCTGTTCAGATCGAGATTGGTGGTAAGACGGTTACTGTTGGTGGTATGTGTAAGGGTTCCGGTATGATCCATCCGAATATGTGTACTATGCTTGGGTTTGTTACTACTGATGCGAAGATTTCCAAGAAGATGCTGCAGGAAGCGTTAAGTGAGGATGTTAAGGATACTTACAATATGGTTTCTGTTGATGGAGATACTTCTACCAATGATACAGTTCTTCTTCTGGCCAATGGTCTGGCTGAGAATCCGGAGATCACAGAGAAGGGTGAGGATTACGAAACCTTCAAGGCTGCGCTGAATTATATCAATACTACTCTGGCGAAGAAGATCGCAGGTGACGGAGAGGGTGCGACTGCACTGTTTGAGGTGAAGATCATTGGTGCAGAGTCTAAGGAGCAGGCAGTTACATTGAGCAAGTCTGTTGTTACTTCTTCTCTGACAAAGGCTGCTATCTACGGACATGATGCAAACTGGGGAAGAATCCTGTGTGCTATGGGATATTCTGGTGCGAAGTTTGATCCTGAGAAGGTGGATCTGTTCTTTGAGAGTAAGGCTGGTAAGATCCAGATTATTGAGAATGGTGTGGCTGTGGATTACAGTGAAGAAGAGGCAACGAAGATTCTTTCTGAGGAAGCTGTCACAGCAATCGCTGATGTGAAGATGGGTGATGCCACAGCAACTGCATGGGGCTGTGACCTGACTTATGATTATATAAAAATCAATGCAGATTACCGTTCATAACAAAATTCTGTGAATAAGGGTGATTTTAACCGAATCAGGTAAGTCTCCTGCTTTAATTGCGAAAAGCAATAAGCAGGGATGGAGACCAGACATTGACTGGAAAAAGGAGAGAATAATGGTTAATCAGAAATATTTGGACAAGGCGGAGGTGCTGATCGAGGCACTTCCTTATATTCAGAGATTTAATCGTAAAATCGTAGTTGTAAAGTACGGCGGAAGTGCCATGCTGGATGATGAACTGAAGAAGAACGTGATTAAGGATGTTGTTCTTCTGAAGCTGGTTGGTTTCAAACCGATTATCGTTCATGGCGGTGGTAAGGAAATCAGCCGCTGGGTTGGCAAGGTTGGTATGGAGCCGAAATTTATTAACGGTCTTCGTGTTACAGATAAAGATACTATGGAGATTGCAGAGATGGTTCTTGCGAAGGTGAATAAGGAACTGGTTGCCATGGTGGAATCTCTTGGTGTAAATGCTGTTGGTATCAGTGGTAAAGACGGTGGTCTGCTGAAATGCCGCAAGAAACAGACAGAGGGTGGAGACATCGGATTTGTTGGTGAAGTTACAAAGGTTGAGCCGAAGATTCTGGAGGATCTTCTGGAGAAAGATTTCCTGCCGATCATTTTCCCGGTAGGTTATGACGATGAGTTCGCTACTTATAATATTAATGCGGATGATGCGGCATGTGCCATTGCAGAGGCTGTTCATGCTGAGAAGCTTGCATTCCTTTCTGATATTGAAGGCGTTTATAAAGACAAAGATGATCCGTCCAGCCTGATCTCTGAACTTCATGTAGATGAAGCACAGAAACTGATCGATGACGGTTATGTAGGCGGAGGTATGATTCCGAAGCTGAAAAACTGTATTGATGCCATTGAAGAAGGCGTTAACAGAGTCCATATCCTTGACGGAAGAATTCCTCACAGCTTACTGCTGGAGATCTTTACAAACAAAGGTATTGGTACTGCGATTCTGAGAGAAGACGGGGAGAAATATTACAATGAACATGAATGAACAGATGAAGGAATCCGAAGAGAGTATCCTTCACACTTATAATCGTTTTCCTGTTGTTTTTGAAAAGGGACAGGGATGTTATTTATATGATTCCGAGGGAAAGGAATATCTGGATTTTGCAGCAGGTATTGCTGTAAATTCTCTGGGATATCACTATCCGGGGTATGATGAAGTATTAAAAGATCAGATTGATAAGCTGATGCATATTTCCAACTTATATTACAATGAGCCGATCATCGAAGCAGGTGCGAAGCTGGTAAAGACAAGTAAAATGAGTAAGGCATTCTTTACCAACAGTGGTACAGAAGCAATCGAAGGTGCTTTAAAAGCAGCTAAGAAATATGCATATGTACGTGACGGACATGCAGATCATGAGATCATTGCCATGAACCATTCCTTCCATGGAAGAAGTATCGGAGCACTTTCCGTGACAGGAACTGCTCATTACAGAGAGCCCTTTGAGCCTCTGATGGGTGGTGTGAAGTTTGCGGATTTCAATAACCTTGAGAGCGTAAAGGCTCAGATCACAGATAAGACCTGCGCAATTATCACTGAGGTTGTTCAGGGTGAGGGTGGTATTTATCCGGCGAAGAAAGAATTTCTGGAAGGTCTGCGTCAGATCTGTGACGAGAAAGATATTATGCTGATTTTCGATGAAATTCAGTGCGGTATGGGAAGAACCGGACATTATTTTGCATGGCAGGCATACGGTGTACAGCCGGATATTATGACAAGTGCGAAAGCTCTTGGATGTGGTGTGCCGGTAGGTGCGTTTGTACTGAGCGAAAAAGCTGCGAAAGCTTCTCTGGAGCCAGGTGATCATGGTACAACTTACGGTGGAAACCCGTTTGTATGTGCTGCAGTCAGCAAAGTATTTGACATTTATGAGAATGATAAGATCATTGAACATGTACAGGAAATGACTCCATATCTGGAACAGAAACTGGATGAAATTGTTGCAAAACATGAATGCGCTGCAACAAGACGAGGCATGGGCTTCATGCAGGGAATCGTGATCCAGGGCCGCCCGGTTGGTGAAGTTGTAAAGGCTGCTCTTGCAAAAGGGCTGTTGGTGATCTCTGCAGGCAGTGATGTACTCAGAATCGTACCTCCGCTTGTGATCACAAAAGAACACATTGATAAGATGGCTGCAATTTTGGATGAGTGTATGGAATAATTTTAGTGAATCAAGCAAGTAGCGAAACGGATGATTTTATCTGTTTGGCATGAATCTGAGTGTTTTTACAAAATGCTCCGGGTATAATCAATAACTGATTATATCCGGAGCATTATTTTTGCAGAGAAAATACCATCTTTATAGGTAAAGTCACACGCACCGCCGTTTTTGTCGGTAATGTGGCGGACAGATTCGATTCCTATTCCGTTTCCGGAGTGTTTGGAGGATTGGAAAATATTGTTTTTTTGCTGTATTTTGCCATCGAAGGTGTTTTCCACATGAATCAGAAGGAGATGATTATGGTGGGGATAAACTTCCACATTAATCTTTCTGCGGGCGGGTACTGTTTTCACACTTGCCTGGATGGCATTTTCCAGCAGATTGGAAAACACAAGGCACAGATTAATCTCATCTAAGGAAAGCTCAGCAGGCAGGGAAACCACTGCATGAAAAGGAATGTTTTCTCTTTCTGCAAGGGCGGAATAATATCCGAAAACACTGTCAACAGCCTGATTCTCACAGAAATGCAGGTTATAGTCAGAGATTTTTCCGGTTGCAGCGGAGAGATATTTTTTGATCTTTTCTATGTCACCCTGTTCTGCCAGAGAGGACAGTTGGACAAAATGATGGCGGATATCGTGACGCGCCTGCCTTGCTTCTTCAATGGCCATGCAGAGATTCTCGTACCTTTCCTGCTGAAGAGAAAGGAAATGGTTCTCCTGCTGAAGTCTGGCATTTTTGTTCAGGCTGACTGCCATCATAAGAAACAGGACATAAAACAGAAGCAGGATTATGAGCAGTACAAGACTGAAAACAATATAACACTGCAGAATACGCCCGGTATATAAAGTGCTGCGGTGTTTGGGAATCATAAAAAGATTCACTCCTATGAAGATTACCGGAAGAATCCAGAATACATACCAGGTCTGGGCAAAGTTCTCGTCTGTGACCATTGTCTGTACACAGTGGCAGGCAGGATACCAGGCTGCCAGAACAAACAGCAGACAGATGACGTTATAGAAAATTCCGGCACCAGTGTGCAGCCACAGTTCATTTCCTGTAATATGCAGGTCAGCAGTCATAAGGGCATTGACTGCCCGGGACAGACTTTTGACACATGTAAAAACTGCGAAGACTGCCAGAAAAACACTGACGGATTTCCAGACAGAGATTTTTAATGTTTTATGGTAAATGAGCATAATGACAGGCAGCAGAGGAAACAGGAACCATCTGGTGGGAATTTGCAGGGCACAGCAAACTGCCCCTCCTAAAATACAGATTCCCAGAAGAAGGGGAAGAAGCCATGCTGTCAGCTTAAGCGGTGTCTGCCTCAGATAGTTCTTTACAGGCAGATATGCCAGCAGTATGCCGGGAATGATTACGAAAAGTTCAAGTACAGGGCGAAGTATGTCAGTCATTTCAGGACCTCCTTTGGAACAGAAATTCCATAAATGTCTGTCTGGCGTTTTTCAGCAGCTTCCGGCTGACAGGGACATTGTTTCCGCTATCAAGGCGAAAGCCTGTTCCGTCAAAATCAACGGCATGCTCCAGATTGATCACAACGCCTCGGTTACATCGATAGAAACGTGAGTCCATTTTCAGGGAGGTTATGAAGGAATCAAAGGACTGGCGGGTGACCAGTTCCCTTTCACCGGCAGTGTGGATGTGGATCATGTGGGAAAAATGCTCTGCGTAGATTATTTTCCGGAAGGGAATCTGAATATTACTGCCGTTTACCTTTACATCTATGTATTTCCCGGAATCCGGGATGCGGGAAAGGATTTCATCGGCCAGTGCGGAAATATCATTTTCACTGTAGGGCTTTACAAGATAGTGCAGAGCCCGGACCTGGAATCCCTCTAATGCATGGTCGGTAGAAGTTGTTGTAAAGATCAGCAGACAGTCAGTATCTGATCTGCGAAGTTCTTTTGCTGTATCAATCCCGTTAGAACCATTCATATAAATATCCAGAAACACTACAGTGAAAGGACATTCCTTCGCTGCAGTGAGGAAAGTTTCTCCATTTTCATATTCCAATATATCTGTATGGACATTGCGCCTGGAAAACTGAGATTCCAGTCTGTTTCGTAACAGTGTCCGTTCTTCTGAAATATCATCAACAATTGCAATTCTCATAGTAAATCTTCCTTTATTTATAAAATGATGTTAGGGTCAAAAGGCATTTTGCCCCTAACTTGATATCTACGAATTGCTTCGCTGCAAAGCAGCTCCCGCAATTTTCATAAAATTCTGCTATAAGTATATCACAAAACAATACCATAGATTTACAATTCGTGTCATTTTCTGTCGTTTCGTGACAGAATTATTGAAAAAATTTCTGACTTTTTTATAATGAGGATAACAAATGGGAGTACATCAAATGGAAGAGGAGGGATGTCGTGTATTGTATTGCCATATTGACTGATCAGGAACAGGAAGGACAGAACTGTGCGGAATATATCAGGAATTACTGTACAGAAAAGAAAGTTTTTCCATTGATTGAAATCTATCAGAATCAGGAACAGTTTTTTGGGCGGATACGAAAAACAGTACCGGCAGTGGTGTTTCTTGCATTGCCAGGTGTGTCCGGGCTGAATGCGGCAGAACATCTCCGTTCCCTGTATCCGAAATGTGGGATTATCTGGTGCAGTGATCTTGATTTTTCGCTTCATGCGTTCAGGATGCGGATAGAATATTTTTTTATGAAACCTGTGGAAGAGCAGAAAATAAAAGAAGGACTCTCCATCTGGTTTGAACGCAGAAATGTAATATGACAAAAACACTCAGGAGGAAAACAATTATGAAGAAAAGAGCTTTAATTCTTGCAATAATCGCTTTTATAGCAACTACAACATCTGAACCGTCAATAAATATGGTACGTGCAGAGGAAACACAGGTAGAAGAAACACAGGTAGAAGAAACACAGACAGAGGAAAATGCAGGTCAGACATCAGAACTGCCTATAAAGACACTTACACCGAAGGTTATCGACGAGAATCCTTATATGGCAGCAAGTGATTCCAATATTCATCATGACTGCTATAATACAGATTCAACAGATGAGGTATTGCCTGTTGATATTTATTCTGAGATCAATGTTTCTTATGAAAAAGTTAATCCCAATGCTTCCCCGGCAGTTTTTTTTGATTCCTATGGACATTCTGTGGTTCCGCTTCTGGGTGGCCTGGCGATCCGTGATATTAATGCAGATGAGACACAGACCTTGGGCTATTTTTCACCAAAACAGCATGACAATGGAAGCTATCTGATACAGAGTTCATATTCTTTTGTAGATGAGAGCAATCGCATTGTGTGTCCGACGAACGATAATCGGGTACTTATGCTTAAGGCTACAGATGAGGAGGGAAATGTACTTCCGGAATTTGAGAAGGTTCTGGATATCGACATTAAAGCGGCAGCAGAGGCTGCGCTTGGAAAAACACTGGATCAGAATCTGTTATCTGTAGTTTTTGATTATGAGGGAAATCTCTGGTTTGCAACAGGAGGCTTCCGCATTTATCCCGACAGAAAACAGCAGGGAACCTTTGGCTATGTTTCACGTGCAGCTATCGATAAGATCTTGAATGGAGAAGATGTGGATCTGTCAGATGCAGTGTTTGTATATGAACTGGAACCGGGAGAGGGTGCAGAGAATGGTATTGCGGCATCTAAGGAGGGTGCGGTCATTCTGACAAATCTGAAGTGTTATCTGCTCCAGGCGGATAATGGTGTGAAAAAAGTCTGGGAAACTTCCTATAAAAGTGTGGGTGCTAAGGAAAGCAAAGAAGGCGATGAGACGACAGGTGGCGGTCTTGCATGGGGAGGTGGATGTTCCCCGTCTCTGACCAAAGATCTGGTTATGTTTACAGATAATCAGGATCCGGTAAATCTTATTGCGGTGGATATGAAAACAGGAGAACAGGTTGCGAGCATGCCTGTTATAGATGAGCTTCCGGAAGGTACACAGGTGTCTGTGGAAAATTCTGCAATTGTATATGATGATGGAGAGGGAACAGTAAGCACAATCGTATGTAACTGGTTTGGTGCAGGAAGTGCGAAGCTTGGAGAAGCAGATAATGATTCCTCAATACAAAGCTATGAGAATATTTATGATGTGGGCTGGCTGAGACAGGGCAATAAAATGATCGCGCCGGGTATAGAACGTGTGGATACAGTTAAGACGGAGGACGGATATGAGATGAAGAGTATCTGGTGCAGAAGTGATCTGTCTGACACTTCCATGATGAAGCTGTCCACTGCAACAGGATATATTTACGGATATGTTCAGGATATGGAAACCGGTATGTGGCAGTATATCATGCTTGATTTTGAGACAGGCGAGACTGCATTTACCATGGATATTTCTGACAAACCGGGATACAACAACATGGCTATCGGTATGTATGCGGGAAACAGCGGAAATGCGCTCTATTGTCCGACCGGTTATCTGGAACTTCTGAGACTTCAGGACAGGTTTGTATATCTGCCGGAAATGCCTTACCGCAAGGTGGATCTGGATCAGGCAATGCGCAATGTGTTAAGCCAGGAGAAATTTGCAGCAGACGGTGGCCAGGGAGATGTGGAAGGATGGCTGAATACGATCACGGTTGAGAATGTACATCCGAATACGACCGTTGCAATACGTATGAAAGGAATCTCAGGGGAAACAGGTTCTTTGAAGCTGTATGCATATGGTACAGATGGTACCTTGAAGGAAGTTCCGGAAGAGAAATGGCATATCCAGACAGAAGATGGTGAAACACCGGATACATTATCCGAAGACGTACTGTATGAGGTACATATGACTGTGGAAGACGGCGGCGATTTTGACCTCAGTGAAACGGAAAAAGAGATTAAGATATCTGCTGTTCTGGGAATCTGAAGGAAAACTGGTAAACAACCACCGGTTAAAACGGTGGTTGTTTACAGTCTGGACGGCGGTCGATAAGACCGCCGTTTTCTGCTGTTTGCATTTATAGCTGATTGACTGATAAAAGATAATTGCGAGAGATGAAATGATTTTTGAGCTGTTTGGAGAAATTAAAACCATTTTGCAGCGTATTGCTGTAATTGTTCCTGGACATCCCGGTAGCTGTATTTGCTGACCGGGATTATTTCATGATTATTCAGTGTGATTTCAAAACGTCGGATTGAACGGACAGCATACAGAGAAACAATGTAGCATCTGTGACATTGTACAAAGATATCTTTCGGCAGAATTTCACGGACTGCAGAAAGGGACTTATATATCTTCGTGACAGTACCATCCTGAAGGTGAATCTGCAGTTCTTTATTGATTATTTCAATATAGGTAATATCCCTGATATGAAAGGATACAGTTCTGGACGGAGTGTCGATTATAATGGATTTTGGGATCAGATGTCGGATTGCACGGGTTAGTGCTTCTGCAAGTTTTTGACGGCTGACCGGCTTAAGGATATAACCTACAGGTTCAGCAGAATATGCATCGAATACAAATTCCTTACTGCTGGAAATGAAGATAACGGGAATTTGGTTTTCAGTGTCACGGAGACATTCTGCAAAGCTGATCCCATTGTTTTCACCCAGCATAATATCAAGAATCAGAATGTCACAGCTTTTGGGAGTATTCTGCAATGTATTTTTTAATTCTGAAATAGAAGTATATTTTCGAATCTCGCAGGATTCTCCCATGGACGCTAAAATATCGATGATCATTTCTGATATCTGTGTTAAAAAAATCGGTTCATCATCACAGATGACAATATGGTACATAGTGAAAGCCTCCTATTAATCGTTATTTTCGTCAAGACAAAGCGTTGTTGTTACAGCAAAAAAGCCACCACGTACCTGTACGTTCAGTATACCATTGTATTTTTCGGCGATTCCATTGATGATCTTAAGACCGTAACCGTGTTTGTCACTGTTCTTTTTACTGGATTTATATTTTCCATTCGTGATTCTCAGGTTATCCTCATTGCAGGAGTTTTCACATTTAATAAACAGAAAATTTCCCTTTGAATGGAGATTCAGCCGGATGATCCGTTGTTCTTCAGAAACCTTCTGACACCCTTCTACTGCATTTTCCAATATATTTGTCAACATTCGGCACAGATCAATATCTTCCATGTTGAAACTTCTGCCAATGACAATACTGTACTCCACTATGGCTTTATAACGGCTGGCACGTTCTGCAAATTCTGAAAGGATGGAATTGACCAGAGCATTGGCTGTGTAGGTGACAAAAGGAAGCTCTTCGGCTTCTTCAGTAAATTTCTGTGTATACTGTCTGGCGCCTGCATAGTCCTCCTGATTAAGATAAGAGGACAGGGCATTCATATGATGCCGGATTTCATGGTGTATTTCCAGGATATGTTCATTGTTTTCTGCCTGATTACGATAGCTTTCCAGCATGCGCTCGGAAATCCGCTGTTCTTCCTGTTTGCTGCGGATGTATCCCATGACACTGAAGAATACGGCATACACCATGAAAGCAAATACTGCAAACAGTACAAACATAACATGGACAACTATATTATTGGAAAGATTTATTATGCTTGAGAACTGTGCAATGCTGGCAATCAGAATAAACAAAGCAGGGAGGGAGCAGAGAATCTTCCAGATCCGTGATTCCAGATCTGCATTGATCATAGTACGGATTCGCTCCATCAGCATGAGAAATGGTTTCGCAAGAACTAGATTTATGATAAGTGTGAGAGCCAGTGCAAAGGGCGGATACATAAAATAATCGGATGGAAACCGGAAAGTACGGTGCAAAAAGGTAACGGTGCTTGTAACAAAGAATCCGTAGCTCATTACAACAAAAAATACAAATAGTTTTTCTGCTGCTTTCGCCTGGATGCTAAAGCAGTAAAATATTCCGAACAGTAGCAGGGCAATATAAAAGATAACATTCCAGATCAGCTCTCTGTAATCACCGCCGATGTTGAACTGTGCGATAAGAGAAAACGGAATGACCATTACAATAAAAATGGACAGTGCCATGAGCATTGTCTTTTTTGTGCTTAGGCGGAAACGATCCCGGAATGGATACAAACAGAAAAATGCATAAGGAAAAATCTGAAGAGAAAATCCGCAGAAATAACGCAATGCTATCATAAAACCCTCCTGTCATAAAGATAGATAATGGCCAGGTTACTTATTAAAAATAAGTATACCATTGGCAGAGGGCAAAATCAAATCATATGAAGGTCTTTTCACACCATATTTTGACTATTCACGCAAAAATATAGACAGAGAAGTCAAATTCAAATAACATAAATAATATAGATTCAGAAAACTGTCAAAATGAGGAGAGCTTTTGATACGGTATATATGCCCGAAAGTTTGCTTTACTGGCATCGTAAAGGAAAAAATATAAGAAAAGGAGACTAAAAAATGAAGAAAAGAATGATTATTGTGACGGCACTGATTATGGGAACTCTGGGAGCAGGATGTGTGAGTGTTCAGGCATCGGATACGTTACCTGAACTGACAAAAGACAATGCACTGGAACAGATGATGAAAGCAGGAGAAACAGACAGTCTTGTAAGCAATCATAAAAGCTATGAAGCTACCTGTGAATATATACTGCAGAATACAAAGGTATATGACTATGAAGATTCTGAAGTGATGTATGTAGATATGTATGGTACTACCCAGATGCTCTATAAAGATGGCGAATTAAAATACGGAAAAGAAGGAGACGAGTACCTCTCCTGTCTGTATATTGATGAAGCAGATGGAAATGCAGATGATCTTATAAGCTTTTACACAGATGAAACCATAGAGGAAGAAGTGACGGATATGAAGGAAGATGGTGATACGATCATTATACAGACAAAGGTACCTGAAGAACTTACTCAGAGCGCATTGAATTCTCAGGGAGATGGAGAATCCTACACAGAGGGAGACTGGATTTCTATGGAATATGTGGTTGCTTCGGATGATTACAGACCATTGAAACATACTCAGATTCTGAATCATAAGGACGGCACTTCAGAAGAAGCTTCGAAGATGGAATTCTCCTACGGCGTGGACAGATCTGAGGATGTAGCAGATCTCTGCGAAAAGTACGAGGAAGCAGAAAAAGCAGAAGGTGATGTACGTAATGTAACAGTTACTGCAGCTCCTGGCACAGAGCTGGAAAAGGATTATGCAATCACTGTTCCTGCAGATAATCACGTATGGATCATGCTTCATGATGATAGTTCTTATTACGTTTTGTATACAGATAAGGAATGTAAAGAATTGCATGAGCCAGAGGAAAATGTGAAAGGAGACACACATCTTTATGCAGAGATTAAGTCTTATGAGGATTATGAAGAGACAGAGGATGAAGTATGAGGAGTTTGAGAGTATTTATCCGGTAACAATATATCACAAAACAATACCATGGATTTACAATTCGTGTCATTTTCTGTCGTTTCGTGACAGAATTATTGAAAAAATTTATGACTTTTTTATAATGAGGATAACAAATGGGAGTACAGCAAATGGAAGAGCAGAAAATAAAAGAAGGTCTTTCCATCTGGCTTGAATGTAAAAAAATAAGATGAGAACGACATTCAGGAGGAAAGCAACATGAAGACAATCATAAAGTATGAACTGGTCATAAATGAAGCACTTAGATCCGCACTCAATTACCATACACCTGACGAGCAGATTAATGAATTTATCCGCTTTTTCGGCAGACATATCGGTTCTGACAGAATATATATTTTCGAAGATTGTAAAGAAAGACATGGCACAGACAATACGTATGAATGGTGTGCACAGGGAGTAACTCCTGAGATAGACAGATTGCAGAATGTCGATATGGACGTAATAAAGTGGTGGTATGATACGTTTTCCAGGGGCGAAAGTATCATTATCACTGATATAGAAGATATCAAAGAAGAACATCGCGTATCATATGATATGTTAAAAGCGCAGAATGTGAGAAATGTGGTGGTATGTCCTTTGCGTTATAAAGATGAGATAAGTGGTTTTTTCGGTGTGGATAATCCTCCAAAGAGTGATTACAGGGGACTTACTACTTTTCTGGATATGATAGGAACGCTTCTTATCTCATTTCTGAAATTGCGTAATTCGTTTATAAAGTCAAATAAAGAGGCAAAGCTCAGCAGTTATTCGTCGCTTTCCAAAATCTATGCATCTATGTATTTGGTTGATGTGCAGACAAAAAGATATCATATTATAAAAATGACAGATCAGATTGCGGAATATTTGGGAAAAGATTTTAAAATGGGAGAATATGAAATCAGAGATGATTTTTGCGGACATATCAAGAATATCGCTGAGAAAATGTGTACGGAATCACAACTTCAGGAATCACTGGAGTTTGTAGATATCAGTACGCTGGAAGAACGGCTTCTTGGAGAAAACAGCATAACACATGAATTTACAGATAAAATATCAGGCTGGAACCGAAGCAGATTTATTCCTGTAGACTACGATGAAGATGGAAAACTTCTGCATGTACTTTTCTGTATTGAGTGTATAGAAGAAGAAAAAAAGCGTGAGAACAGGCTGATTTATCTGGCGCAGACAGATCTTATGACAGGATTATGTAATCGTGGAAGCGGAGAAAAAAAGATTACTGAATTTTTAAAGGAAAAAACAGGAGGATTGCTTTGCCTGGTCGACTGTGACAAATTTAAATCCATCAATGACAATTACGGACACTCTGTAGGAGATAAGGTGATCATAGCCATTGCGGAGAAACTACAGAAAACATGTCGTGACAGCGATGTGGTTTTGCGGCTCGGAGGTGATGAGTTCGCCATGTTTATACCGGGAATGCTGAAACAAAGGGTAGCAGAGAAATTTTTTGAGAGATTTTTTGAAAATATCCGACAGATTGATATCATAGAGATGCAGGGAAAGAGCATAGAAATAAGTCTAGGTGCGTGTTTTTATAATGGATATGAAGAGGTTTCTTTTGATCAGCTGTACAGAAAGGCTGACAGGGCAATGTATCAGAGTAAAAAGCAGAAAGGCTGCAGTGCTGTAATTTATGGGGAGGAGATGTAAAAAATTCCGGAAGATTCAGGTTATGAGCTGCGTAGCGAAACGGAACAAAAGGAGGAGTCTATGAAAGAAAAGAAAGTAATTGATTACACCAGAACCTATCGAAGAATTGAGGCAGATAAAAAGAAATGTATTCTGTATATTGTCATACTTATCCTGCTTGGTTTTCTGCTTATGTGGACTCAGATCGATGATCTGACCAGGATAATCTGTAAGATATGTGCCGGTGTTTTAAAGAAATATGAACCGCATATGTATGTAGGAATCCGTTCAGAAACTTATCCTCTGTTTGGAAAAATCAGCTATCTCAGTGCAGGAACCGTATATCCGGGAATACAGTTAAGCCTTATAAATACAGGAATTTCTCTTGGAGTAATCCTTCTTCTGGCGGGACTTCCATGGAAGGGTCGTCCTCTTGCCATTTATCTGATCCTGTGCAGTGCGATTCATCTGATAAACAGTCTGTGGTTTGTGTTTGGGGAAAAATATTTTCCGTATACTTTAACTGTTTATTCAAACCTATATATGCTTCAGGAAATTGGCATATGGGTGATGTTTTTTGTTATGACAGTTATGGTCACTGGAATTATAGGAGACAGGGGAGTGATCTATAAGCTTTTGACCCTTCTTGCGGTAATGTTGTATTCCATTGTATTTGGAACTGTTCGCTATGTGATTTTTATCTGGCTTCTGTACAGATTCTCTGTGATCTATATGGCGTTCTTCTACTTTATGATAGGTCCTATGTTTGATTTTTTGTATCTGGTTATGATTTATGCAGTGTTTATCAACCGCATGATCGGTGTTTACGATTCAAGGAAGGGAAGGGAGGTATGGAAATGGTCGTAGCTATTATGAAAGGTTATACGATTTTTGTTATTGTCCTGATGCTTCTGTACACAGCCAGACATTTTTATTTTACAATTGTAAGACTTCTGGGCAGGCAGCGTCTCTATTACAATGATATTCTTACAGACAGGATGAAAAGTATTTCCGTACTGATCCCCATGCATAATGAGGAACAGGTGCTTTCCAATGTTCTGGATTCTCTGCTGAAATGTGAGTATGACAGGGACAGACTTGAAATTATTCCGATCAATGATAATTCTACAGACCGTACAAGGGAAATGTTGGATGAGTATCACAGAAAGTATGAGTTTATACGTCCCCTTCACAGAGACTGTCCGGACAGAGGAAAACCGGTAGGTCTGAATGATGCAATGAAGCTGGCAAAAGGGGAGATCATCATTGTATTTGATGCGGATTACAGACCTGCCAGAAATATGCTGAAACAGATTGCGCTGGGATTTGAGGATCCGCAGGTAGGTGCAGTTATGGGGCGGGTGATACCGTACAATACCAACACAAATATGCTGACCAGACTTATTAATCTGGAACGGTCCGGAGGATATCAGGTAGATCAGCAGGCACGATATAACCTGAAAACAATTCCGCAGTATGGCGGGACAGTAGGGGGATTTCGCAAAGATTTTCTGTTAGAAACAGGTGGTTTTAATCCAAAGGTTCTGGCAGAAGATACGGAACTTACATATCGACTTTTTACCAATGGCTGGAAGGTTGTATACGCTAATTCAGCGGAATGTTATGAAGAGTCCCCGGAAAGCTGGAATGTGAGAGGCAGACAGATCAGACGTTGGTCAAGAGGGCATAATGAAGTATTGTTCCGCTATCTGATCCCTACGATCACAACTCCTTATATGGGGCTGTTTCAGAAGATAGATGGTTTGTTTCTGCTTTTTATCTATTCAGTACCTGTATTTCTGCTAGTGGGCTGGGTAGTTTCCCTTGGATTATTTTTCCTGGGTGAAATGCAGATATTCAGTGGCTGGTGGGTTATATTGTTTTTGGGAATTTATAATTCCCTTGGAAATTTTGCACCATTTTTTGAGATAGGTACCTCGTTGATCATTGACGGACTTCCCGGAGAGGCATTGCTTCTGCCCCTTATGATGTTTAACTTTTTCTTCTATATGTGGAATATCTCTCTGGGATTCTGGGATGCAGTGGTAGATACTGTTACCGGAAGAGGTGTGAAATGGGATAAGACAGTGCGGTTTACTGTGCAGAAAACAGAAAAGGAGGCTGAAAAATGAAAGTATGGATTTTGATTTTTGTCTGTATGTTCTCTATGCCTCTGTTGGTCGCAGTATTGCATTTCAGGATGAGAAAAGGGCAGATCCTGAAAATAAGGCAGGATTATGTGAAAAATGCCAGATATTTTGGCCAAAGCTTTTCTTCTCTGGTGGAAAAAGCCCTTCCGGAAATGAAGAATGGTATGATCATGCTTTCAAGACAGGAAAAGGTGTTGGAAACAGATGGAAGCCAGGAGTTTGTGCAGCCTGACATTGAAGATCTGGTCATTGCCAGAAATACCATCTTTTGTCCGCAGCAAGAGGATTTACATTTCCAAAAAGAAATCTACAGTGAAAAAGATGCGTTGTTTGTAAAAGAAAATATACGACTCCGGGCTGTATACAGCAAAAAAAGACTGCTTTTCGGAAATAAGATCCGGCTGCTCAGATGGGCAGATGCGGAATGTGCGGTTGCAGTTTATGATGAATGTGATCTGGGTGAAAGGGTATCAAGCGGAGAACAGCTTGTGATAGGCTTTGACAATATTTTTCACAGTCTGTATGCACCGGTAATCCGTTTGGGACAGCGTTCGGAGGAACCTGACCGGTTTATGGAGGGACGTGATCCCAGAATATTTCGTATGCCGGTAATGAATAGTCATGAATATAACAGGCATTACATAGATGATGATATGGTCACGGAAAGTGGGACAGTTCCTTATACGATTATTTCCCGTGGGGATATAAAGGTGATAGAGGATATTATCCTGCAGGGAGATATCCACAGTGATGAGTCTGTAAGAATCATGGAAAATGCATCGGTGCTTGGAAATATTTTCGCAGAGAAGGATATACTTCTGGAAAAAAATACAACAGTGCTTGGAAACATTTTTACACAGGGCAACATTATATTTGAAGAAGGCGCCAGTGCAGGTCAGCCGGATAAGATTACTTCAGTTGTCGCCCGCGGAAAAATAACGTTTTATGGCAGCAATTATGTTTATGGATATGTGGTTTCAGAGGGCGGTGGAAAAATCCTGAAATCGGACAGAGAGGTATTGGGAGAGTATTGTTTTCCAGGAGAACCTGTTCATAAAGAAAGAATTATTTTCCAGAATCTGTCGGAATATGAAAATGTTGATTTTCAGGGATTTCGAGGAGATATATACGTAAAAGAAGCGGTTATTCCTGAAGGTGCATCAATTATTCCGAAGAGTCAGTTTTTTGGATGCAGAAGTCTTGAGAAGGTGTATCTGCCGGAGAGCGTTTCTGTTATTGAGGACTATGCATTTGCTGACTGTCATGTATTGAAAGTATGGGAGAGTATAGAAAAGCTTTCACTGAAATCAGTAGGGATATCAGCTTTTGAAAACTGTTATGCACTGGAATTTATAAGTCTTCCGGATTCCCTGACTGTGATTGAAGGAGCTGCATTTGCGGAATGTGTGTCTGTTAATAAACTGATATTTTCAGATACCTCTCTGTTAAAGAAAATAGGTGATCATGCTTTTCGGGGATGTAAAAATCTGAAAGAGGTATACCTGCCGGACAGTGTGGAATATGTAGGAGTCAGTGCATTCAGAGATTGTGTTTCTCTTGAACAGATTTCCGTATCAGAGAAAATAAAAAATCAGCCGGGTATTGCAGAATTGGAGAAAAACTGTCCAAATGCCAGAATCAGGTTCAGGGAGGTGAATTCAGTTGAAAAAGAATAAAACCGTAGAACTGTTTCTTGTTTTGCTCATTTTGATTATAATGTCTGCAGGAATTCTGATCCTACAGAATGGAATGGAAAAATTGCAGAATGTTAAGCAGCAAAGCGTATATGTTCCGGAAACAAGGGATTTGTATAACAACTATGGCTTAAAAAATGACCAGTCTCTTTCAAAAACCAAAATCCTGGAAACTCAGGATCAGGTAATCTATACAGATCGTATCTTTAATATAAATCAGATTTCCAAGGATCATATTTCATATGCGGCAGATATTATGAAAGCATTACAGAAAAAGAGTGGAAAAGATACTTATATTATGCCGATACCGGAAAGAGCGGTATTTGAAAGTGGATATGAAAATGAAAAGGAAAAATACAGTGATTTTATAGAAAAACTGGAATCCTCTTTTTCAGATCCTTCAGTGGTTTTAAATCCGCTGTCTGAACTGGAGAAACATCAGTATGAATATATTTATTTCAGAACTAGAAATAGCTGGACAATGCGTGGGGCATTTTACGGGACGCAGGTGATTTTGGAAGAACTTGGATATGATAAGGAGAACCTGGATGCTTACCGTGAATATGTTTTTGGAACTTTTGATGGAAAACTTCTTTTGGAAGCGTTAGAAAAGTATACGACAGACGAAATAAAGAAAGATATAGAAAACATGGAACAGGAACCATTCTATATTTATATCAATGGTTCAAATCCCAATCGCGAAGAATTAATCTTTGAAAACAAAGAAGGGCAACTGCAGACACTAAAAAGACAAATGATACAGTTTAATAGCAGCGGAAGTCGTGCAGTCATTGGTTCAGATTATGCTCATAGTATAGTGGAAGGAAGAGGAAAAGGACAGAGGAAAGGAAATCTTCTTCTTATTGCAGATACAAGAGGGAAGATGATGATCTCTTATCTTTCAGAAATCTTTGAAAAGGTTTACGTGTCTAATATATATGAAGATACAGATCTTATACAGAATCTGGATGAAGTACTGGAAAAATATAATATAGAATATGTTATATGGGCACAGGATGTTGCTGAAACAGGAAATAAATCCTATATGAAAGCATTGAATCCACTTTTAATGGAAGGAGGAGTGTCTGATGTCGGAACTGATCCTTAAGGGAACTGACCTGTTTATGAAAAAAACAGGAAGTGCAGACAATCTTCATATAAGCGGAAATACAGAAAGAATGCTGTTTCTGATCCTTGGGATCCTGCTAGTTTTTGCAGGAGCTAAGATGTATCGTCTGATCGTTTCCTTCATAATGTTCTGGGGAGTGACGATTGTATTATGTACTGTTATGAACGGAAAAACCGGATGGGGGACGATCGTAACTGCATTTACGATACTTGGATGTCTGATGGGATACATGGCATTTAAGTGGAAAACAGCAGATTCCATGATATTGTCTGCCATGACTGCTGCGGCAGTTGTATGGATGTGTTATCCATTCTGGTGGGCTGCAGTTATTTCCGCTGCAGGAGCTGCAGCTGCAGCTGCCTTTTTTCCTCTGGAGGGAGCAATCCTTTCTTCTGTTATAGCAGGAATGTTTCTTCTTCATGAGACGGGAGTCAGATATGTGGTTTTGCTGACAGTATGCGGACTCCTGTTCCAGATAGTTCTGTTTGAACGAAAATCAGAGAGGGGGCGTAAGATTTGGAAACGGTTTTTCGTAAAGAAATCAAATATCTGATCAGCCGCAGAGAGGCCATGATTCTTCAACAGAAGCTGGATGGAATTATGGAAAGAGATATCCATGGAGAAAATGGCAGATATTTTATCAGATCTCAGTATTATGATTCCATAGACGATCAGGATTTATGGGATAATCTGGATGGAATGTATGAAAAAAGGAAGATCCGTTTAAGAATTTATTCACTGGGTGATTTATCTGCAAAGCTGGAGTTTAAATGCAAAAACGGATTTGACGGAGTGAAATATTCCTTACCTGTCAGCCGCGAACAGGCACTTCGGATGGAACAGGGAGATGCGTCATTTCTTTTGGAATATGAAACAGAGCTGGCTATGAGATTATATTTGCGGATTACACAGGGCTGTTACCGTCCAAAGACGATTATAGATTATCAGAGGCTGGCATTTGCTTATCCTGCTGGTGATGTAAGGATCACTTTTGACACGGACATCAGAGGGGCTTTATATCCATATGGTCTGTTCGAGGAGGTTGGAACAGATGCGCTGGGCAGTACAGAGCAGGTACTGATGGAAGTAAAATATACAGGATTCCTGCCGGATATGATTGCTGAGACATTGAAAGAAGCGGATGAACTGTCCACCAGCCACAGCAAATATTCCAGAGCCAGAATGATGTGACTGTAAGTTTTACATACGGCAGACCGGAGACCGTTAGTAAACCGGATGCCGGGATTGGAGAGAGATATGAGAGAATTTATCGTAGAAAATCTGACAAATACAGAAGCACTGAGTGTGACTGTAATTTTAATGAATAATGTGATCGCACTGATCGTTGCTTTTTTTATCATGTTTACTTATAAAATTTCTTATGCAGGGCCTGCATACAGCAGAAAATTTAATATTTCAATCGGATCAATCACGATCATCACAGCTATGATCATGAGTATTATCAGTAATAATATTGCATTGTCCCTTGGTATGGTCGGTGCTCTTTCTATTATAAGATTTCGTACTGCTGTAAAGGATGTAAGAGATGCTACTTATATTTTCTGGGCAATCGCGGCAGGCATTGGCTGCGGGGTATCTCAGTATGCACTTATTGTTATTGGTTCTGCGTTTTTACTTCTTTTTCTTATTATTACAAGGAAGGGATTCACATCCTGTAATAAGCTGCTGGTTGTTCAGGGAAAACCTGAATGCTTACATAAAACAGAGGCAGCAGTGGATACATTTTTTGCCGGAAAGGTACATGTTTCCATGAGAAATGTTACAGAAAACAGCTTTGAACTGGTTTATTCTATCGGAGAGGGAATCCTGTATAAAGCTGCAAAAGAAAATCAGATGGATATTTCAGAGAAACTGATTAAAATCGATGGCGTAAAAAGGGTAAATATAGTTGACCAGAAGGATGAACTTTCGCAGTAAAAAGGCTGCCTGACTGAGAGGTGTTGCTATGAAAAGGATAAGACGTATCCTTTTATGTATTCTGATGATAACAGTTCTCTGTGGAATATCCATTGTGGGAAATTCTGTTGTAAAGTCAGAAAATAAGTCAAAGGAAAAAAAGAGAACCGCTATCACGAAAGAAGAAATGAAGGAGTGGGATGCAC
This sequence comes from Blautia sp. DFI.6.71, assembly GCF_020593585.1. Lineage (NCBI taxonomy): Bacteria > Bacillati > Bacillota > Clostridia > Lachnospirales > Lachnospiraceae > Blautia > Blautia sp. DFI.6.71. The sequence goes on along the minus strand of NZ_JAJDMJ010000039.1, from coordinate 6,038 downwards.
CTGACGAGGAGATACTGGAATACTATGATCTGGGAAAGTTCTCTACTACACTTCCGGTAATCTATATGAATACAATGGGACAGCAGATCCTGAAGGAGAATGCAATCTGGGGAAATATTGCTCTGCTGGATGGAAACGGAGAGGAGCAATCTGTTTTCTCTGTCCCCAATTCGATATACCGTGCTACGATCAAATACAGAGGAGCATCTTCTTATAGCAAATTTGATAAAAAGCAGTATCGCATTAAATTTTATAAAAATAAAAAAGACAGTGCAAAAAAAGTATCTCTTGCAGGAATGGGAGCAAACAGTGAATGGATACTGAATGGACCTTATCTTGATAAGACGCTGATCAGGAATAAACTGGTATATGATCTGGCAAGGGAATTAAATGGATGGGCTCCCGACACCCGATTTGTGGAATTGTTTGTTGATGGAGAGTATCAGGGAGTTTATCTGGCAGTGGAACCTGTGACAAACGGAGAAAGCAGACTGCGTCTCTCGGAATTTGGTTTGTTGTCCGGAGAAACTGCATATGTTGTAAACAGAGACAGAATCGATACAGGAAATGAAGAGATAGAAACCTGGGGAAAGACGGAAGGTCATACATATAACGCTCTATATATAAGATATCCATCAGAAAATAAAATAACGGAAAAACAAAAAGAATATATAAAAAATGATATTTCTGAATTTGAACAGGTTTTATATGGAAAGAATTTCAGTGACAAAAGAATCGGCTATCAGGCATATATAGACATGGATAACTGGGTGGATTATTTTATTATAAATGAATTTGCCATGAATTATGATGCTGGTAATCTTTCTACTTATGTGTATAAAGAACTGGGAGGAAAGCTACAGCTTGCTGTATGGGACTTTAACAATGGATTTGATAATTATCAGTGGTTTCGTACAGAAACAGATGCCCTTTATACTGTGGAAAATTCATGGTTTGAAAGGCTGTGGCAGGATAAAACTTTCAGAAAATGTGTCTGTGAAAGATATAGACAATTACGAAAAACTACACTCTCTGATGAATATATCTATGACAAAATAGCATCTTATCAGGAGGAACTGGGAGATGCTGTGGACAGAAACTTTAAAGTGTGGGGATATTCTTTTGATGAGACTCTGTTAGCCGGAACCACTAAAGAGGGCACATCGAGGGATATCGGAAGTTACGAAGAAGCTGTGAAACAACTGACAGATACTATCCGCGAAAGACTTGCGTATCTGGATAAAGAACTGGGAGGAAATTGAGAATGAAAAAAGTACTGGTGATTTTTGGAACAAGACCGGAAGCAATTAAAATGTGCCCTCTTGTTCTTGAACTGAAAAAAAGTGAAAAACTGGAAACTCTGGTGTGTGTCACAGGACAGCACAGGGAAATGCTGAAGCAGGTTCTGGATATTTTTAAAGTGGTTCCGGATTATGATATGGCGATCATGAAAAAAGGGCAGGATCTTACAGATGTGACAACGGCTATCCTTACAGGAATGAGGGAAATCCTGAGAAAGGAAAAACCGGATATTGTGCTGGTCCATGGAGATACGTCTACTGCATTTGCCGCATCTCTGGCTGCATTTTACCAGCAGATCCCGGTAGGACATGTGGAAGCGGGACTTCGTACTTATAATATGAAATCTCCCTATCCGGAAGAATTTAACAGGCAGGCCATTGGACTTACTGCCAGCCTGCATTTTGCACCGACTCAGAAAGCAGCGGATGCACTGCTGAAAGAGGGTAAGAATCCAGAGCAGATTTTTATTACAGGAAATACAGGAATTGATGCTTTACACTACACGGTGCGAAATGATTTTTATCATCCTGAGACAGAATGGGCAAAAGGCAGCAGACTGATCGCTGTGACAGCACACAGAAGGGAGAATCTGGGAGAACCCATGCGTGATATGTTCCGGGCTATACGCAGGATCGTGGAGGAATTTACAGATGTGAAGGTTATTTATCCTGTACATTTGAATCCGCAGGTCAGAAAAATTGCAGATGAGGAATTTGGTGGATGTGAGAGAATACATCTGATCGAACCACTGGATGTGGTAGAATTCCATAACCTGATGAAAGCCAGTTATCTGATCATGACTGACAGTGGCGGAATCCAGGAAGAAGCTCCTGCGCTGGGAAAACCTGTACTGGTCATGAGAGATACAACAGAACGTCCGGAAGGTGTGGAAGCAGGAACCTTAAAGCTTGCAGGCACGAAGATGGAGGATATTTACAGAGAGTGCAGGCGTCTTCTTACAGAGCCGGAGATTTACAGAAAGATGAGTGAGGCCAAAAATCCTTATGGTGATGGGACTGCAAGTATTCAAATCAGAAAAATCCTGGAGGATATAGATGCATGAGCATAAACAGAATCAATGCAAAAGAAAAGTGAAACATCGAAAGAACGTGATGGGACTTATTATATTTTGCATAACTGTGGGGATTGCATTTATGTTTACTTATTATCAGAACCTGAGAAAAGAAATATCTGCCCGGCAGAAATGGCTGGAAACAGTCCTGATTGGAGAAAAAAAGTGGATTCTTGAGAATCAGGGTCCTGAGGGTGAAATCTATATGAATGGAAGCAGAGCCGGAGATGTTAATCCATACTTTGCATGTATGGCTGCATTGGGGCTTCTGGCAGAAACAGATAATTGCCCAATGACTGAAACCGAGAAAAAAGCTGTTGGCAGATATCTGGACTGGCATACCGGGATTTTGCTGGAAACAGATGGAAAAATGGGAATCTACAGGAAAGAGAGAGGGAAACTTATTTATAAAGAAAAGGCTGATTCTGAAGACGGATATTTTGGTATGTACCTTTTTCTTATGGGAAAATATCTGGAAAAGACAGAGAGTACAGACCTGCCGGAATACTGGAAAAAGGGAATCAGCCTTGCATTAAAAAAGATTCAAAGCCTGATGCAGGATGGAATCACACAGGTCTCAGAAGAAAATACAACAGCTTATCTGATGGATAATCTGGAAGTATGGAAAGGCCTGTACGAACTGGAACATGCAGGACTGGAAGATACGCAGGCAATCAGTGAAATGCGTGAAAAGATACAGGCACAGATAGAAAAGACATTCTGGGATGATACGAATCAAAGATGGAGAATTATTGGAAACAGTGATCTGTATCACCAGGCAGAATTTTATCCGGATGGTGTTGCTCAGATTTATCCGCTGATCTATGAATTTCCGGTAAAAGAGAAGAAAAAGCAAAAAATATTATATGATCAGTTTACGGAAAAGTTTCAGTGGCAAAAACTGAATAAAAAAAGAACCGGCTTTTTGTGGGCAATGACAGGAATGGCCGCTGCACAGATGGGGGATATCAATAACCTTGTGGAATTGATAGGGAATTATGAAGCAGAATACTGTGAGAACCGAAAATATCCGTTATATACAGGCGAAGCAGGATGGATATGCATGGAATGTGGGAAATTGTATGGATTATATGAAAGAAAAATAAAAACAGGATTTATACTGTGTGCATGATTTTACGCGGAATGAATAAACTAATAATAAGGAATAAAAGAGGTACTGCTAAACGGCGGTGCCTCTTTTCGGTACAAGAATGATTACCGAAGTAAGCAGAATGATCATATTATCCAGGAGGGCATATTTATGTGGGGATTTATAGTGGCATTGATTTCGGGGGCACTGATGAGTATTCAGGGAGTTTTTAATACGGAAGTGACAAAGCAGACCAGCCTTTGGGTATCAACCGGCTGGGTGCAGCTGTCAGCCTTTGCAGTCTGTGTTCTGGCCTGGCTTTTCACAGGACGGGAAAGTGTGGCTACACTCTGGCAGGTGGACAATAAATATACACTCCTTGGCGGAGTGATCGGAGCGTTTATTACCATTACAGTAATCCAGAGTATGGGAGCCCTTGGACCTGCAAAGGCAGCAATGCTGATCGTTATTTCGCAGCTGGCAGTTGCTTATGTAATTGAATTATTTGGATTGTTTGGGGTAGATAAAGAACCCTTTGAATGGCGCAAAATCCTTGGATTGCTGATCGCGATTTCCGGAATTGTTATATTTAAGTGGCAAAAATAAGAGTTTACTATTGTAAAATCATTAAGATTTCGTTACAATAAGGGTGGCATTATGGACAGGGGGACTCTTACTCTGAGAAATAAGAGGAGGACCCTTATGATAAAAATAAAAAACAGATATTGTTATACTGTGACACTGATATTATGTGGAACTTTGTTTCTTACAGGACTGACAGGATGTAAGAGCAGAGAGGCACAGTTTCTGATTGAAGGACTGCAGGAAGCGAAAGCAGAGGTGGATGCGGAGTCATCAGAAGAGAAAACATCAGGACAGAAGTCGAAGAAAGATACAGATGAGAAGAAAGCTGATACAGAAGACCGACAGAATGATGGTGGCAATTCTGCAGAGTTCCGGAAAAAACAGGCAGAATCAGATAGTTCAGATGCAGGTAATGGGACAGGAAGTGATTCCGGGAAACATACTTCAGATGCTGATATAGATAATGGGTCAGAAGCAGTTTCTGACAAGGAAATGCAGCAGGCGATGATCTATGTTGATGTCTGCGGAGCAGTTGCGAATCCGGGAGTTTTTCAGCTGGCAGCCGGGAGCCGGGTGTTTCAGGCGATTGAGGCAGCGGGAGGATATCTTCCCGAGGCAGCTCTAACCTGTGTAAACCGTGCTGGAGTTCTGACAGATGGACAGCAGCTTTATATTCTCACACAGGAAGAGATGGAGCGGCAGGGGCTGGATCCTGCAGAGATGGCCGGAGCATCAGATGGACAGATGAATGGAAGTGCCGGGACAGGACAGAACACAGGGATGACCGCTCAGGTTCAGCAGGATAACAGGATCAACATAAATACAGCAGATGAAGCTCAGCTCACCACGCTGACGGGGATTGGTGCAACACGTGCGCAGGCAATCATTGCCTACAGAGAAGAGAACGGGCCATTTGCTGCGATAGAGGATATTATGAATGTACAGGGTATCAAAGAAGGTACTTTTGCAAAGATAAAAGATGAGATAGTAGTAGGATAAGGAGAACCGAATGAGCAGGAAAGTTTTGGTAGTAGATGATGAGAAACTGATCGTAAAAGGAATCCGTTTTAGTCTGGAACAGGATGGTATGGAGGTAGACTGCGCTTATGATGGAGAAGAGGCAGTAGAGAAAGCAAAAGATAAAAAATATGATATTATCCTTCTGGATCTGATGCTGCCGAAGATGGACGGGCTGGAAGTATGCCAGCAGATCCGCGAATTTTCCAATGTGCCGATCGTGATGCTGACAGCTAAGGGCGAGGATATGGATAAGATCCTTGGTCTTGAATATGGTGCGGATGATTATATCACCAAACCGTTCAATATCCTGGAAGTTAAGGCACGTATCAAAGCGATCATGCGCCGTGCGGGAAGCGACCACGAGGAGAAAGAAAAGGCAAAGAGCATTCAGGTGGGCGATCTTCGTATGGACTGTGAAGGCAGACGTGTATTTATTGCAGGTAGAGAGATTAATCTGACAGCAAAGGAATTTGATGTACTGGAGCTTCTGGTATTTAATCCGAATAAGGTTTACAGTCGTGAGAACCTGCTGAACATTGTGTGGGGATATGAGTATCCGGGTGATGTACGTACTGTGGATGTACATATCCGCCGTCTCCGTGAGAAGATTGAGACAAACCCAAGTGAACCGAAATATGTACACACCAAATGGGGTGTCGGATATTATTTCCAGGCTCAATAAAAAGAACGTGTGAAACAGACAGACCGCATTTTATGAAACAAAAATCATAAAATGTGGTCTGTTTTTTGTTAGGACTGATTGTGATGCACATCTTGCAGAAAGCCTTTTTCAGACACGCTCTAGAGAAAGAATGGCAGTTCAGTTTGATTTAGTTTACATCTGAGATGGTTTAGTATTGAATAATTGCGCGTCGCATTCTCGTTACTTTAGTGATACTTAGTGATGAGTTAGAGCTTGAATGAAAAAGTAAATTCTACATTCTAATATACCTTGATTTTATGCGGGAT
>NZ_JAJDMJ010000038.1:0-36777 GCF_020593585.1 Blautia sp. DFI.6.71 | reverse complement strand
GGGATAAAAGGTCGGAGGCGTAAGCCGTTACTACGACTGGGCAGTTACAAGCCCAATACCTTTAGGTGATGGGTAGTTGACACATGGTCTGTGGGCTGCTTTTTTCTGTATACGAAATTTAAATAAATAGTAACTTTAACCGAATCAAGTAAGTCCCCTGCGGAGGTTGCGAAAAGCAATAAGCAGTGGGTGGGGACTCGCATACAAATGATTATGCCACTGCTACATCTTTTTCCTCCGCCTTGAAATAAAAAAAATTATCCTGCAAGATTGTTTCAGGAATTAACATGTCGACACATTAGAGCGTGTCTGAAAAATCATTCCCGCAATCTGCACGCCCCACTTTGCGATATATTTTGTCCGAATTCGGTTGTCGTAGCCCATGAATTTTGGCAAGTAAAGATTATCTGAAAACTGAAAAAATAGGTATAAAAAATAAATATAGGGCTGTTGCAATGACGGAAAATAAGGTATGATATCTGCAGAAGCATGTTACACGTTTCTATAACCCGGGTGAAGTAAATGAAAAAGGCAATAATCTGTTGAGATATCTTCACCGGATAGACACAAAATCATTTGGAGAAAGTTATATGAAAAAGTTTAAGTTAAATGTACAGAGACATATCTGCATTTTATTATGCTTTATTTTATATATTACCGTGCTTCCCCTTCCTGTATCAGCAGAGGAAGCAAAATCCAAAACAGTCAGAGTAGGCTGGTATGAAGGAACTTATAATACCACAGGAGCAGACGGTCAGAGGAGAGGCTACAGCTACGAATACCAGCAGGCAGTAGCTGCGCATACCGGATGGAAATATGAATATGTGGAGGGAAGCTGGGCAGAACTGATGAGTATGCTGAAAAATGGACAGATCGATCTGCTGGGAGGCATTTCCTATACAGAGGAACGTTCCACTTCCATGCTTTTTTCAGAATTGCCTATGGGAGAGGATAAATATTACCTGTATGTGGATACTTCTAATACAGATATCTCCATTTCAGATCTGACTACATTAAATGGAAAAAGAATCGGTATGCTGCCGAATGCACTTCCTGCCGAAATGTTCCATGAGTGGGAGAAAAGTCATGGAGTGAACACGCAGCAGGTTGATATTACCGGTGCAGATGATGTTCGTCAGAAATTGAAAAATCATGAAATTGACGGATTTGTTTTAAATGAATCTCCACAGTGGGAAAGAGACGATATTTCTCCTGCTATTCTGATTGGTAGCTCCTATAATTATTTTGCAGTCAGCAAAAAACGCCCGGATTTGAAAGAAGAGCTGGATCAGGTAATGCAGAAGATAGAGAGGGAGAATCCTTTTTATACAGACGATCTTTATAAAAGGTATCTCTCTGCAAATTCCCTTGAAACTCTTACGGATGAGGAACAGAACTGGCTGGAACAGCATGGGGCGGTCCGGATTGGATATCTGAAAAATGATGTGGGTATCAGCCTTGTGGATACGGAGTCAGAGAAACCGGTAGGAATTATTAACGATTATATTAGTCTGGTATCCGGTTATCTGGGTGAACAAGCCATAGAATTTCAACTGACAGGTTTTGAATCCCAGGAGAAAGAGCTGCAGGCATTAAAGGATAACAGGATTGATATGATTTTTCATATGAACCAGAATCCATATGAAGCTGAGCAGAATGATATTGTATTGTCAAATACTGTTTTTGAAATTAATGTTGCAGTACTCACCGGTGTTAAGAAGTTTGATGAAAATAAAGAGAATACAGTAGCAGTGAGCAGGAATAACCTGCTGGGGAAGTGGTATATTTCTTTTAATTATCCATTCTGGAAAATAAAGGAATACGACTCATCTGCTGAGGCCGATAAAGCAGTTCAAAGTGGCGAGGCAGACTGCTTTGTTGTGAAGGCAGGACAGTCATTAAAGACACTGGAGGACAGCAAAATGCGCAGTATTTTTCTTACGAAATCCGGCGCTTCCTGCTTTGCGGTCACCAGGGAAAACACAACATTAATGAATATCCTGAACAAAACCATTCAGACTCTGCCTGCTTCCAGACTTTCCAGTCAGTTTTACGTATATGAAAACGCACCGGGCAAGGTTACTCTGGCAGAATACATAAAGGATAATCTGCGGGTAGTTTCCATTTGGTTTGTAAGTGTGGTCTTGATTATTGTATGGATTATAGTTTATCTGCTGATACAAGCGAGAAAAGCCAAGATTCAGGCAGAAAAGGCTAATGCCGCCAAATCAGAGTTCCTTTTCAATATGTCTCACGATATCCGGACACCCATGAATGCCCTGCTGGGATACAGTGAGCTGATAAAAAGGGAACTGACTGATCCGAAACTTCTGGATTATCAGGAGAAGATGGAACAGTCCGGAAATCTGCTTCTGTCTATTATCAATAATGTGCTGGACATGGCCCGGATTGAAAGCGGTAAGGTGGAACTGGATGAAGATTATGTGAAGATCAGAGATATTTATCAGGGAATTTACAAAATTTTCCAGGCGGAAGCGGAGAAAAAATGTATTCACCTTAAGATGGAATATGATGTCAAGCATGAGCACGTAATCTGCGATGAGACGAAGAACAAGGAAATTTTCCTCAATCTGATCAGTAATGCGGTAAAATATACAGCTTCAGGGGGAAGAGTTACCATAAGGATCACAGAGCTTGACTGTGACAGGAAAGACTATGTGCGGATACGGACTCAGGTAATTGATACAGGTATCGGAATGAGCGAAGAATTCCTTCCATCTCTCTTTGAGGCTTTTGCCAGGGAACGAAATACAACAGACGGAAAGATTGCGGGAACAGGTCTGGGAATGCCGATCATAAAGAAGTATATTGATATGATGTACGGAACTATTGAAGTAGAAAGTAAGCAGGGAGAAGGAAGTAAATTTACAGTTACCCTGGAATACAGGATTGCTGATAAGAGCTACTATGAACAGGATACGGAAAAATCTTCAGATGTGGATGAAACAGACAGAATCAGCGGAAAACATATTTTGCTTGCCGAGGATAATGATCTGAATGCGGAAATCGCACAGTTTATCCTGGAGGATATGGGACTTATGGTTGATCGTGTTGAGGATGGAGTTCAGTGTGTGTCAAGGATAGAACAGAAACCGGCAGGCACCTATGACCTGATCCTTATGGATATCCAGATGCCGAACATGGACGGCTACAGGGCAACTGAGATGATCCGCGGACTGTCAGATAAAGACAAAGCCACTATTCCAATCATAGCCATGACAGCCAATGCCTTTGAGGAAGACAGAAAAAAGGCACTGGCAAAAGGAATGAACGGACATATTGCAAAACCTGTTGATGCAGAAAAAGTTGAGAAGACTATTTGTTCGGTTTTAGGCAGCCAGAGTGAACAGTAACGCGACACGTTAAAGTACAGAACAGGTATTCGCTTGCTCTGTACTTTTTTTATATGGGATGATATACTGAAAATATAACCATATTAAACATATTTCAATTTTTGATAAGTGAAATTTGATTAAAACAGGAGAATATTATGGATCATTTTGAATTGCATTCCGAGTACAAGCCAACTGGAGATCAGCCCCAGGCAATTGAACGTCTGGTCAGAGGCTTTAAAGAAGGCAACCAGTTCGAAACTTTACTGGGTGTCACCGGTTCCGGCAAGACATTTACCATGGCGAACGTCATCGCCCAGCTAAATAAACCAACCCTCATCCTCGCCCACAACAAAACTCTCGCGGCACAGCTTTACGGAGAGATGAAAGAATTCTTCCCTGAGAACGCAGTGGAATATTTTGTCTCCTATTATGACTACTATCAGCCGGAGGCTTATGTCCCGTCTTCAGACACCTATATTGCCAAAGACTCCTCCATCAATGACGAGATTGACAAACTCCGTCTCTCTGCCACAGCCGCAATGTCAGAGCGGAAAGACGTAGTGGTCATTTCCTCCGTTTCCTGTATCTACGGACTGGGTTCCCCTCAGGAATTCTTTGACATGATGATTTCCCTGCGTCCGGGAATGACCAAAGACAGGGATGAGGTAATCCGGGAGCTGATCGACATTCAGTACACCAGAAATGAGATGGACTTCCACCGAAGCACCTTCCGTGTCCGTGGAGATACCCTGGAAATTTTTCCTGCCAACAGCTCCGATACAGCCGTGAGAGTAGAATTTTTCGGAGATGAGATCGACCGTATTTCAGAAATTGATGTACTGACAGGAGAAATCAAATGCCAGCGTTCTCATATCAGCATCTTCCCTGCATCCCACTATGTAGTGCCAGCAGAACAGATCCAGAGAGCAGCTGTAGCAATAGAAGAAGAATTAAAAGAACGTGTAGAGTATTTCAAAAGCGAAGACAAGCTTCTGGAAGCCCAGCGAATCTCAGAACGCACCAATTTCGACATTGAAATGATGAAAGAAACCGGATTCTGTTCAGGAATCGAAAATTATTCCAGACATCTGTCAGGATTAAAGCCCGGACAGCCGCCATACACACTGCTGGACTATTTTGGAGATGACTTCTTACTTATTATAGATGAATCTCATATCACAGTACCTCAGGTAGGAGGAATGTACGCCGGTGACCAGAGCAGGAAGCAGACACTGGTAGACTACGGATTCCGGCTTCCTTCAGCCAAAGATAACCGCCCCTTAAGCTTCGAAGAATTCGAATCCAAACTGGATCAGGTCATGTTTGTATCCGCCACTCCGGGACAATATGAGTATGATCATGAACTCCTCCGTGCAGAACAGATCATCCGTCCAACCGGACTTCTGGATCCGAAAGTAGAAGTCCGCCCCATTGAAGGACAGATTGACGACCTGATCGGGGAAGTAAACAAAGAAGTGTCAAAGAAACACAAAATACTGATCACCACTCTCACCAAACGAATGGCAGAAGACCTGACAGAATATATGAAAGAAGTAGGAATCCGAGTCCGTTACCTCCATTCCGATATCGATACCTTAGAACGTGCCCGCATTATCCGTGATATGCGTCTGGATGTCTTTGATGTACTGGTAGGAATCAACCTCCTTCGAGAAGGCCTGGACATCCCGGAAATCACCTTGGTAGCAATCCTGGATGCAGACAAAGAAGGCTTCCTCCGTTCCGAAACCTCTCTCATCCAGACCATCGGACGAGCTGCCCGAAACAGTGAAGGCCATGTAATCATGTACGCAGACAACATGACCGATTCCATGCACAAAGCCATCACCGAAACCAACCGCCGCCGAACCATCCAGGAAGCCTATAACAAAGAACACGGAATCACTCCGACTACTATCAAAAAAGCAGTCCGCGACCTCATCGCCGTATCCAAAGCAGTAGCCGAAACCGAAGTCCGACTCCAGAAAGACCCAGAGTCCATGACCCGCAAAGAACTTACCAAACTTATCACCCAGGTAGAAAAACAAATGCGCGCCGCAGCCGCAGACCTCAACTTTGAACAGGCCGCCGAACTACGTGATAAAATGATCGACCTGAAAAAGAACCTTGACGCTCTTGATAAATAGAACAAATGACCTGAAACAAGAAAATACTAATTGCGGTCAAGCCTGCGAGAAGAAAAGAATGACCTGAAACAAGAAAATGATAATTACGGTCAAGGCTATAAGAAGAAAAGAATGACCTGAAACAAGAAAATAACAATTGCAGTCAAGCCTATGAGAAGAAAAGAATGACCTGAAATAGGAAAAGAAAAATTACAGTCAAGGCCAGGGCAGGAAAAGAATGACCTGAAACAGGAAAAATATTTTTATGGTCAATTCCAGAACAGGTTACAAGTAATATGAGATAAAAAATGATGTTACAGTCAATTTCTCACAGCATTCTTTTCATCAAATCAAATAAATAATATTGTTATGAAATAACAAAAAATTCACAAAATAATATTGACAAACCAAATCAAGAGTGCTATCTTATGAGCATAAGGTGTTAGCACTCCTAAAACATGAGTGCTAACAAACCAAAAACAAAGGCAGTAAAGGAGTGGAACTTCATGGATCAGGAATTAGATGATCGTAAAAAGAAAATACTAAAAGCCATCATCAAAACCTACATGGAAACAGGCGAACCGGTGGGTTCCCGGACCATTTCCAAGTTTGCAGATTTAAATGTAAGCTCTGCCACCATCCGGAATGAGATGTCAGACCTGACAGATATGGGATATATCGTACAGCCCCACACCTCAGCCGGAAGAATTCCTTCTGATAAAGGTTATCGCCTCTACGTAGACGAGCTGATGAAAGAAAAGGAATCAGAGGTTCAGGAAATCAAGGATCTCATGATAGAGAAAACTGACAAACTGGATAAAATGCTGAAGCAGGTAGCAAAGGTACTGGCCTCCAATACCAACTATGCAACAATGATCTCTGTTCCACAGTACAGCGGAAGCAAGATTAAATTCATCCAGCTTTCCCGTGTGACACCCCTTCAGCTTGTGGCAGTAGTAGTGAGTGATAACAATGTCATCCGAAACCAGATCATCAATCTGGATGAGGAGATGGACGATCAGACAATCCTGAAATTAAATCTTCTTCTTAACACCAACTTAAATGGGGTGCCCATTCAGGATATCAACCTGGGAATGATTGCCCGCCTGAAAGAACAGGCAGGTGTACATGGCTCTGTGGTTGGCACAGTCCTTGATGCAGTGGCAGACACCATCCAGGTAGACGAAGACGATATGCAGATATATACTTCAGGAGCAACCAACATTTTCAAGTATCCGGAGCTTGCAGACACAAGCAAAGCGAGCGAGCTGATTTCAGCATTTGAAGAGAAGCAGGATCTGGTAGACCTGGTGAAAGAGAGAATGTCTGATACCGAGAACACAGGAATTCAGGTGTACATTGGTGATGAGATGCCGGTGCAGACCATGAAAGACTGCAGTGTAGTCACAGCCACTTACGAACTTGGAAAAGGAATGCATGGTACCATCGGTATCATCGGTCCCAAGCGTATGGATTATGCAAACGTAGTTGACAGCCTGAAGGCTTTGAAAGTCCAGCTGGACGAACTGATTAAGAAAGAGAGTTAGAAAGGCGGTAATAGAGAGTGTCAGAAGAAACAAAGAACACAGCTCAGGAAGAAGAGACAACAGATACTCCGGTAACAGAAGAAACTGTTGAGAATGAACCTGAAGTTGTAGAGAACGGCGAAGCAGAAACAGAGGAAATCCCGGTAGAGGACGGAGACGAGGAAGCTTCCCAGGATGACAAGAAAGACAGCAAATCAAAAACTTCTTTCTTCGGCAAGAAGAAAAAAGAAAAAGATAAATTTGAACAGCAGATTGAAGAACTTACAGACAGGCTGAAACGAAACATGGCTGAATTCGATAACTTCCGTAAGAGAACGGAGAAAGAGAAATCCAGTATGTATATCATCGGAGCCAAGGACATAGTTGAGAAAATGCTTCCGGTTGTGGATAACTTCGAGAGAGGTCTTGCACAGGCACCTGAAGGAGATTCTTTTGCAGATGGCATGAAGATGATCTACAAACAGCTGATCACCACATTAGATGAGCTGGGCGTGAAACCGATTGAAGCAGTGGGTAAGGAATTTGATCCGAACTTCCACAACGCAGTAATGCATGTGGAGGATGAAGAAGCTGGTGAGAATATTGTGGTAGAAGAATTCCAGAAGGGTTACACCTACAAGGATTTCGTAGTCCGCCACAGTATGGTAAAAGTAGCCAACTAATTTACATGAAAATATAGAATATATCAAATCTAGTTGAAAATAAACAGGAGGAACAAGATTATGGGAAAAATCATTGGTATTGACTTAGGTACAACAAACAGCTGTGTAGCCGTAATGGAAGGCGGACAGCCAACAGTTATTGCTAATACAGAAGGCGCAAGAACAACACCATCAGTTGTCGCTTTCACAAAAACAGGAGAACGTCTTGTAGGTGAACCTGCAAAACGTCAGGCAGTAACAAACGCAGAGAGAACAATCTCTTCCATTAAAAGAGAGATGGGTACTGACTATCGTGTAACAATCGACGACAAGAAATATTCTCCACAGGAAATTTCCGCTATGATTCTTCAGAAACTGAAAAAAGATGCAGAAGGATACCTTGGTGAGAAAGTTACAGAAGCAGTTATCACAGTTCCTGCATATTTCAATGATGCTCAGCGTCAGGCAACAAAAGATGCCGGTAAAATCGCAGGTCTTGATGTAAAACGTATCATCAACGAGCCAACAGCAGCAGCTCTTGCATATGGTCTTGACAATGAAAAAGAACAGAAGATTATGGTATACGATTTAGGTGGCGGTACATTCGATGTATCTGTGATCGAAATCGGTGACGGCGTTATCGAAGTACTTTCCACAGCAGGTAACAACCGTCTTGGTGGTGATGACTTCGACCAGAAAGTTACAGATTACATGCTTGCAGAGTTTAAGAAAGCAGAAGGCGTAGACTTAAGCAATGATAAGATGGCACTTCAGAGATTAAAAGAAGCTGCAGAGAAAGCAAAGAAAGAGCTTTCTTCCGCAACAACTACAAACATCAATCTGCCATTCATCACAGCTACAGCAGAAGGCCCGAAACACTTCGATATGAACCTTACAAGAGCTAAATTCGATGAATTAACACATGACTTAGTAGAAATGACAGCAGAACCGGTACGTCGTGCACTTTCAGATGCAGGTATCACAGCATCTGAACTTGGCCAGGTACTTCTGGTTGGTGGATCTTCCCGTATCCCGGCTGTTCAGGATAAAGTAAGACAGTTAACAGGCAAAGAGCCAAGCAAGAACCTGAACCCGGATGAGTGTGTAGCACTTGGTGCTTCTATCCAGGGTGGTAAACTTGCAGGTGATGCAGGCGCAGGTGATATCCTTCTTCTGGATGTTACTCCACTGTCACTGTCCATCGAGACAATGGGTGGTATCGCAACAAGATTGATTGAGAGAAATACTACAATTCCTACAAGAAAGAGCCAGATTTTCTCAACAGCAGCAGACAACCAGACAGCAGTAGATATCAACGTTGTACAGGGTGAGCGTCAGTTTGCAAAAGACAACAAATCCCTTGGCCAGTTCCGTCTGGACGGAATCCCGCCAGCACGTCGTGGTGTTCCGCAGATTGAAGTTACATTTGATATCGATGCAAACGGTATCGTAAATGTATCTGCTAAGGATCTTGGAACAGGTAAAGAACAGCACATCACAATCACAGCTGGTTCTAACATGTCTGATTCCGATATCGACAAGGCAGTAAAAGAAGCTGCTGAGTTTGAAGCACAGGATAAGAAACGTAAAGAAGCAATCGATACAAGAAACAATGCTGATTCCATGGTATTCCAGGTTGAGAATGCACTGAAAGAAGCCGGAGACAAGATCGATGCTAATGATAAAGCTGCTGTAGAAGCAGACCTGAACGCACTGAAAGATTTACTGTCTCAGACTGCAAATGCAGAAGAGATGACAGATTCTCAGGTAGCAGATATCAAAGCTGCTCAGGAGAAGATGATGGAAAGTGCTCAGAAGCTTTTCGCTAAAATGTATGAGCAGACACAGCAGGCAGGCGGCCAGGCAGGACCGGACATGAATATGGGCGGCGGTGCAGCAGGCAGCACAGATGCAGGAAACAACGATGATGTTGTAGATGCTGATTACAAAGAAGTATAATGTGACATTTCTGTAAAAGCAGAGATTTGCAACGGAAATATCAATAATAACTGTTCAGTGGGAGAGTCTCTCTCACTGAATAGTTGTGTTATAAATAAAACGGGTATAGGATTAAAATCATGGCTGATAAGAGAGATTATTATGAAGTCTTAGGCGTGGACAAAAGCGCCGATGACGCAACACTTAAAAAAGCATATCGTAAGCTGGCCAAGAAGTATCACCCGGATGTAAATCCAGGAGATAAAGAGGCTGAGGCGAAATTTAAAGAGGCAACAGAGGCTTACACCATCTTAAGCGATCCGGAGAAGAGAAAACAGTATGACCAGTTTGGCCATGCGGCTTTTGAAAACGGTGGAGGAGGTGCCGGCGGCGGCTTCGGAGGTTTTGATTTTAACGGTGCTGATATGGGTGATATCTTCGGCGATATTTTCGGCGATTTATTTGGCGGCGGCAGCAGAAGCAGACGTGCCAATAATGGTCCGATGAAGGGAGCTAATCTCCGCGCACGCGTAAATATTACTTTTGAAGAAGCTGTCTTTGGCTGTGAGAAGGAACTGGAGATCGTACTGAAAGACGAGTGCACCACCTGTCATGGAACAGGTGCGAAGCCGGGTACTTCACCGGTAACCTGTCCGAAATGTCATGGAGAAGGTCAGGTTGTTTATACACAGCAGTCCATGTTTGGAATGGTGCGTAATGTACAGACTTGTCCGGATTGTCATGGATCAGGTAAGATCATCAAGGATAAATGTACTTCCTGCCGCGGAACCGGATATACATCTTCAAGAAAGAAGATTCAGGTATCTGTACCTGCAGGTATTGACAATGGTCAGAGCATCCGCATCCGTGAGAAGGGTGAACCGGGTACAAACGGAGGCCCGAGAGGCGATCTGCTTGTAGAAGTAAATGTTGCACGTCATCCGATCTTCCAGAGACAGGATATGAATATCTTCTCTACTGCGCCTCTTACATACGCGCAGGCAGCACTGGGCGGTACTGTACGTATTAACACAGTGGATGGAGAGGTTGAATATGAAGTGAAACCCGGAACTCAGACAGACACAAGGATCCGTCTGAAGGGAAAAGGTGTACCGTCTCTGAGAAATAAGAATGTACGTGGCGATCATTATGTGACTTTCGTTGTGCAGGTTCCTACAAACCTCAACGAAGAAGCAAAAGAAGCACTGCGCAAATTCGATGAGGCGTGTGGTAATCGTCCGAAATCAAAAGATTCTGATGATTTTGAAAAACCGGAAAAGAAGAAAAAGAGTTTCATGGATAAATTAAAAGAGACTTTTGAGGATTAATTATAAAAGAAAATTAAAGAAAAGAGGTTTACCCTCTTTTCTTTTTTTGTATAGTCGTGTATATTGAAGAGTAACGGTAAAAATCAGATGAACAGACAGGAATAAAAGTTTCCTGAGAAATGGAGAGATATTTGACAAAAACAGAGAAGATCGCAGCTTTTCGGGAGAAGTATCTCCCTGTATGGGTAATTTTGCCGCTGATAAGCATTTTTGTATTAAACTGTCTTATTTACTGGGGAAGCGGAGTACTGACAGCAGACAGATATCATTTTGATTTTACCATGTCACTGGACAGGGCAGTGCCGTTAATACCACAGTTTATCTGGATTTATATTCTGGCATTTCCTTTTTGGGCAGTGAATTATATTCTGACTGCACAGAGAGGAAAAGATGGATTTTATCGGTTTGTGGCAACTGATCTGACTGTTCATATTACATGTTTTATTATTTTTCTGGTTTTGCCAACTACCAATGTCAGACCTGAGATTGCAGGAACTACATGGTCCCAGCAGATGCTTAAGTTTGTTTATCTCATGGATGGTGGAAACAGTCCGTCTAACTTATTTCCGTCAATCCATTGTTATGTAAGCTGGCTGAGCTGGCGCGGAGTCAGTAAATCAGAGAATATTCCAAAATGGTATCAGCATTTTTCACTGATTTTTGCAATACTGATCATTATTTCTACCCAGGTGCTTAAACAGCATTATCTGGTGGATGCCATTGCCGGAGTTGCACTGGTAGAATTGGCGTGGAGATTTTACAGCAAAGGAAACCGCCACGAGATATTCAGACATTTTTTTGAAAAAATAAGTGAAGCATGCAGTCGGTGGGTAAATAAGAATTGACTGGATGTGGTGAGATGCTGCATTATGGGAATAGCTGCAGAGTAACAGAGAATGGGTCAGACATATTTTTGGATGATAATAGTTAATTATATAACATAAAGAAATGGAGACAATTACATGAAGTGGAACCGTTTTACAGTAAAAACGAAAACAGAAGCAGAAGATATCGTTATCAGCACACTTGCAGAAGTCGGCATTGAAGGCGTGGAAATTCAGGACAAACAGCCTCTGACTGAGGAAGACAAGGCTCAGATGTTTGTAGATATTATGCCGGAAGGACCAGCAGATGACGGCATTGCCTATCTGAATTTTTATCTGGAAGAAGATGCAGACAAAGAAGCAATCCTGAAAGATGTTCGTGAAGCATTAGATGACCTGAAGAATTTTATGGACATCGGGGAAGCTACCATTGAAGAATCTCAGACAGAGGACAAGGACTGGATTAATAACTGGAAACAGTATTTCCACCAGTTCTATGTAGATGATATCCTTATCGTACCGTCATGGGAAGAAGTAAAAGCAGAGGATAAAGACAAGATGATCCTCCACATTGATCCGGGTACAGCCTTCGGTACAGGTATGCATGAGACTACTCAGCTTGTGATTCGCCAGTTAAAGAAATATGTAACACCGGATACAGAGATGCTTGACGTAGGAACCGGAAGCGGTATCCTTGGTATCGTTGCCCTGAAACTTGGTGCGAAACATGTACTGGGAACAGACCTTGATCCATGTGCAGTTCCTGCAGTTGCAGAGAATAAAGAAGCAAACCAGATCGTGGATGAAACTTTTGATATGGTCATCGGAAACATCATTGACGATAAAGCGATTCAGGATCAGGCAGGATATGAAAAATATGATATTGTAACAGCAAATATCCTTGCAGATGTTCTGATCCCTCTGACACCAGTAATTGTAAACCAGATGAAAAAAGGCGCTTACTACATTACTTCCGGTATTCTTGATGTGAAAGAAGAAGTTGTAGTGGAGGCAGTAAAAGCAGCAGGCCTGACGGTCGTAGAAGTGACACATCAGGGCGAGTGGGTTTCCGTAACAGCAAGAAAGGACTGATCCTATGCAGCGTTTTTTTGTGGAGCCTTATCAGATTGAGGAAGAGGCACACCGTATCCACATCAATGGGACGGATGTAAATCATATTAAAAACGTTCTCCGCATGAAATGTGGGGAGGATGTGTGGATCAGTGACGGAGGAGATAAAGAATACCACTGCCAGATTGAAGAACTGGGAGAGGATGAGGTTCTGCTGCATATCCTCTATGCACAGGAGCCGGAATATGAGCTGCCAAATAAAATTTATCTTTTCCAGGGACTGCCGAAAGCAGACAAGATGGAACTGATCATCCAGAAAGCAGTAGAGTTGGGAGCTTTTTCTATAATCCCGGTAGAGACAAAGCGATGTGTGGTGAAACTGGATGTTAAGAAGGCAGCAAAGAAGGTGGTTCGCTGGCAGCAGATCGCAGAGAGTGCAGCAAAGCAGTCCAAGCGAATGCTGATCCCGGAGATCCATGAAGTAATGACCTACAAACAGGCACTGGAATTTGCGAAACAGTTAGATGTAAAACTGATCCCGTACGAACTTGCCAAAGGAATGAAAGAAACCAGAGAAATCCTCAGCGAGATTAAGCCTGGACAGTCTGTCGGTATCTTTATCGGACCGGAGGGTGGATTCGAGGAAGAAGAGGTAGCAAAGGCACTGGAAGCAGGTGCCCATGCGATTACACTTGGAAGACGAATCCTCAGAACTGAGACAGCAGGACTTGCGATTCTTTCAGTTCTGATGTTCCAGTTGGAAAATGAATAATAGAAACAAGAGAGAACAAAAATGGAAGCATATTTTGATAATTCAGCCACGACCCGCTGCTTTGAAGAAGTAAAGGACATCGTGGTAAAAACAATGATGGAAGATTTCGGAAACCCATCTGCCATGCACCAGAAAGGTGTAGACGCAGAAGGGTATGTCAAAGAATCTGCCAGAACTTTGGCACAGATACTGAAAGTAACAGAAAAAGAAATCCTGTTCACTTCCGGCGGAACAGAGTCAAACAACCTGGCTCTGATCGGTGGTGCGCTTGCCAACAAACGAAGCGGTAATCACATTATCACAACTGCAGTAGAGCATGCTGCAGTCAGCCAGCCGGTAGCTTTTCTGCAGGAACAGGGATTTGAAGTGACCATTCTTCCTGTAGACGGGCATGGAGTAGTAAAACTTGACGCATTGGAGAAAGCATTAAGGCCGGATACCATTCTCGTATCTACAATGATGGTAAATAATGAGACCGGTGCGGTTATGCCTGTAGAGAAAATCGGTGCAATGATCCAGGAGAAGTGTCCGAAGGCGCTGTATCATGTAGATGCGATCCAGGCATTCGGTAAATATCGTATTTATCCGAAGAAATGGAATATCCATCTTCTGTCTGTCAGCTCACATAAGATCCATGGACCAAAAGGAGTTGGATTCCTGTACATCAACAGCAAGGCAAAAGTACAGCCTCTCATTCTCGGCGGCGGCCAGCAGAACGGCATGCGTTCTGGAACAGACAACGTACCGGGAATCGCAGGACTTGGCGTTGCAGCGAAGATGATGTACCAGAACTTTGACGAGAAAGTAGAGCATCTTTACCAGCTCAAAGAACGCATGGCAGAAGGACTTTCTAAGATTGACGATGTAGTAATCAACGGAATGCCTGTCAGAGAAGGCGCACCGCATATCTTAAGCGTCAGCTTTCTGGGAATCAGAAGCGAGGTACTGCTTCACACATTAGAGGATAGAAATATTTATGTATCAGCAGGAAGCGCATGCTCCAGTCACAAGAGAAAACCAAGTGCAACACTTTCAGCAATGGGAATGAGCAATGCACAGATCGAGAACACTGTACGTATCAGCTTCTCAGAGGAGAATACATTCGAAGAAGTTGACTACTGCCTGGAAGTTCTGAATGAAGTACTGCCGATGCTGAAACGCTATGCACGCAGATAACAAATAATAGTTATAAGTGATATTTGGAATGGAACCTGAGATAAGCTCAGGAATATTTGAAAAGGTTGTTAATAGCACTTATATGAATTCTATTTGAAAATTACAGATATTAAATCCAGAAAAATATTAATTCTAATATTATATAAAACAATTTATTATAAGCAAAATAAGAGAAGGAGAAACAAATGATATTCCACGCATTTTTAATAAAATACGCAGAAATCGCCATCAAGGGCAAGAACAGATACATCTTCGAAGATGCCCTTGTAAAGCAGATGAACATCGCCCTTTCCAAAGTAGAAGGTGAGTTTGAAGTAAAGAAAGAACAGGGAAGAATCTATGTATTCTGCCCGGAGCAGTATGACTATGATGAAACTGTAGAAGCCTTGCAGCATGTATTCGGTATTGTTGGAATCTGCCCTGTAGTGATCTACGAAGATCAGGGATTCGAGCAGATGGCAAAGGACGTAGTTTCCTACATGAAGAACTGCCATCCGAACTACGACGGAAGTTTCAAAGTATATACAAGAAGAGCAAAGAAATCTTATCCGATCACATCCATGGAAGTTAGTGCAGAACTCGGCGGTCGTATCCTGGATGAGTTTCCGGATGCAAGCGTAGATGTACATGAACCGGACCTGACTCTTTCCGTAGAAATCCGAGACAAGATCTATGTATATTCCCAGACCATCAAAGGCGCAGGTGGAATGCCAATCGGCACAAACGGAAAAGCTATGCTTCTCCTTTCTGGCGGAATCGACAGCCCGGTAGCAGGTTACATGATCGCAAAACGTGGCGTTAAGATTGACGCTGTATACTTCCACGCTCCGCCATACACAAGCGAAAGAGCAAAACAGAAAGTTGTAGACCTGGCAAAACAGGTAGCAAAATACAGTGGACCGATTCGCCTCCATGTGGTAAACTTCACAGATATCCAGCTCTACATCTACGATCAGTGTCCGCACGATGAGCTGACAATCATCATGCGCCGTTACATGATGCGTATTGCAGAGCATTTTGCAAAAGAAAGCAGATGCCTCGGCCTGATCACAGGAGAAAGCATCGGCCAGGTTGCCAGCCAGACCCTGCAGAGCCTTGCAGCAACAAACGAAGTCTGCACACTCCCTGTATACCGTCCGGTTATCGGATTCGACAAACAGGAAATCGTAGAAAGATCCTGGGAAATCGGAACCTATGAAACATCCATCCAGCCATTCGAAGACTGTTGTACTATTTTCGTGGCAAAACATCCGGTTACCAAACCAAACCTGAACGTGATCCACCGTTCTGAAACAAAACTGGAAGAAAAAATTGACGAACTCATGAAGACAGCGCTGGAGACTGTTGAGATTATTGAGATTGATTAATATCGATTACAAACATTCGGAATCTGCTGACGCTACTTCCTTATGTTTGAACTTGAAACTCTGGTATACAAAAAAAAGAGGAACTGGTAAACAGTTCCTCAATGACTGCGAAAAAATTATTCTGTAACGTATTTGCCTACGATTGCCATAACGGTATCAAGAGCAGCGCCATCAGCGTGGATGTTTAAATCGATTGGTTTGGATAAATCAAGGCTGAAAATACCCATGATAGATTTTGCGTCGATTACATATCTTCCGGATACTAAATCGAAATCGCAGTCGAATTTGCTGATTTCATTAACGAACGCTTTCACTTTATCGATAGAGTTCAGTGAAATTTTAACTGTTTTCATTATGAGAACCTCCCTTAATAATAGTTATTTGCTGACCTGATTGTCTGTCAGCTTACAATTTTCATCTTAACGGCAGAGACCATAAAAGTCAAGGTGAAAACGGATAAAATTTCCAGAAAGATTTAGTGAAAATGTAGAACAGTGCTAAAATATCAGACTGTTTTGTAGAAAATGAACAATAACTAGAGCGAAAACAAAATCTATTCTGTAAGCATATAAGTTTTCGAAATGTCAGCATGTATACAAAGTCCAGACTACAGAAAATGAGTATGCAGGTATAGAATTATAAAAACAGAAAAATCAATTAGGAGGAAAGAATGGGAAAAAAAGTTGCACTTCACAACTTAGGATGTAAAGTAAACGCCTATGAAGTAGAAGCCATGCAGCAGCTTCTGGAAGAAGCGGGCTACGAGATCGTACCTTTTGAACCGGGGGCTGATGTATATTTAATTAATACCTGTACAGTAACCAACATTGCAGACCGTAAATCCAGACAGATGCTGCACAAAGCAAAGAAAATGAACCCGGATGCTATCGTGATCGCAGCCGGATGTTATGTACAGACAGATGAAGGGAAACTGGATAAAGATGAGGCTGTAGACCTGATCCTTGGAAACAATCAGAAGGGAAATATTGTCCAGGTACTCGAGGAATATGAGCAACAGCACACCAAACAGAAACATGTGCTCAAGATCAACCAGACAAAAGAATATGAAGAACTGGCAATTGATCATACAGCAGAGCATGTACGCGCATATATCAAAGTTCAGGACGGCTGTAATCAATTCTGTACTTACTGTATCATTCCTTATGCAAGAGGTCGTGTCAGAAGCCGTAAGATCGCGCATGTAATGGATGAGGTTCATGCACTTGCAGCAAAAGGATACAAGGAAGTCGTTCTGACAGGAATTCATTTAAGCTCTTATGGTGTAGATTTCCCGGCAGAAGAGAAAGAAACACTGCTTTCCCTGATCCGGGCAGTACATGAGGTAGAAGGAATCGAACGAATCCGTCTGGGCTCCCTGGAACCGGGAATCATCACAGAAGAATTTGTGCAGAGCATTGCCGCATTGCCGAAAATGTGTCCGCATTTCCATCTGTCCCTGCAGAGCGGATGTGATACCACATTGGAGCGAATGAATCGCAGATACAGAAGCGCAGAATATGCAGAGAAATGCGGGCTTCTGAGAAAATATCTGGGAAATCCTGCACTTACCACAGATGTGATCGTTGGTTTTCCGATGGAAACGGAAGAAGATTTTCAGGATTCCTATGATTTCGTAGAGAGTATTCATTTTTATGAAACTCATATTTTCAAATATTCCCGCCGCCATGGAACAAAGGCTGCAGCCATGTCCGGACAGCTCACTGAAGCACAGAAAGCGGTCAGAAGTGACAAGATGCTTGCTTTAAATGAACAGCATGCGAAAGAATATGAGAAATCCATGCTCGGCGGTGAACTGAAAATACTTCTTGAGGAAGAAGTAGAGATTAACGGAGAGCAGTGGTATATCGGTCACAGTATGGAATATATTAAAACAGCAGTGAAAAAACAGGACAACTACAGTGTGAATGACATCATTACTGTAAAAGCTGAAGAATTCCTGGAAGAACATACATTAACAGGTGAGGTTCTGGGAGTTGAATAGTTACAGTTCACTTCATTCTCAGCGGAATAGTGGTGTGTGAACAGTAACGAATAATCATCAATAAATTTGCGGTTGCACAATACGTGAAATTATATTAAAATATAGAAGAAAATATGTGTATTGTATACGAAATAACTATTCAGTAATGACAATTTTGCACTGAACAGTTATATTACGAAATCTGCAATACATAGCAAAGTGAAAAATTATTAAAGATGGTGCAATAACCGCTGAGACAATAATTCCGAAGGCTTTGCGACAATAAATCAGGTAAGGACGTGAATAAAATGGCAGAGAACAATCTGGGTAATACCCAATATTTCAGAACAAAACCAGACCAGGAGCTTCAGGTAAAAGAAGTTCTGGATCTCGTTTACACAGCAATGGATGAGAAAGGATACAATCCGGTCAATCAGATCGTTGGATATATTATGTCCGGAGATCCTACTTATATTACCAGTCACAAGGGCGCAAGAAGCATGATCATGAAAGTAGAGCGCGACGAACTGGTAGAGGAACTTTTAAACGAGTATATTAAAAACAAATCCTGGGAACGCTGATATGAGGATTCTGGGATTAGATTATGGATCAAAAACAGTCGGTGCAGCCATTAGTGATCCGCTGGGGATCACCGCTCAGGGTGTAGAGACGATCTGGCGTAAACAGGAGAACCACCTGCGCCAGACACTTGCCCGTATTGAAGAACTTGTTTCGGAATATCACGTGGAGAAGATCGTGCTTGGATATCCGAAGAACATGAACAATACGATTGGAGAACGTGCCCAAAAATCACTGGAATTTAAAGAAATGCTGGAGAGACGTACAGGTCTTGAAGTGATCATGTGGGACGAGCGTCTGACAACAGTAGAAGCCAATCGTACTTTAATGGAAGCCAGTGTGCGCAGAGAGAACCGCAAGCAGTATCTGGATCAGCTGGCTGCTGTTTTTATTTTGCAGGGATATCTGGATTCCCTGTCCTGTTAGGAGATTAATAAGATGGAGAAAATTAAATTTCAGCTTGAGGACGGAACAGAAGCGGAGTTTTATGTAGAGGAGCAGACCAGGATCGGAGGAGTTGCATATCTTCTGGTATCTGATTCTCAGGATGATGAGGCGACAGCCTATATTTTTAAAGACGTGTCAGAGGATGACAGTCAGGAAGCCTGCTATGAAATGGTCGAGGACGAGGATGAGATGCAGGCTGTTTTTAAAGTATTTGAACAAATGTTAGATGACGTAGACCTTGAAATGTAGCATGGAGGTGTAGTACTTGAGTAACGAAAATAACAACCAGTTTAATAATGAAGCGCGTGAAAATCATGACGGACAGTTCGGACATGGTCAGAAGAGGCCATACAACAGACCGAAGAATTATAAATATAAACCACAGCACAGAAACTCTTATGGAAGAAAACCAATGCAGGACCGCAAGGCTCCGGCAGATAAAGAGAAGAACGGAATACAGGTACCATTTAAGGCTGCGATAAAGAATTCTTCCCGCAGACCGAAGAAACCAACATCTAAATTAAAGATCATTCCTCTGGGTGGTCTGGAACAGATTGGAATGAATATCACAGCATTTGAATATGAAGACAGCATTGTTGTGGTAGACTGCGGTCTTGCTTTCCCGGAAGATGATATGCTCGGAATTGACCTTGTCATTCCGGACGTCACCTATTTAAAAGAGAATATTTCCAAAGTAAAAGGCTTTGTGATCACTCATGGACATGAGGACCATATCGGTGCGCTGCCGTATGTACTCAAAGATGTAAATGTCCCTGTTTATTCCACGAAGCTGACCATTGCTCTTATTGCAAATAAGCTGAAAGAGCATAATATGACCAATACTACCAAGTTAAAGGAAGTAAGGCATGGACAGGTCATTAATCTTGGTGATTTTTCAATTGAATTTATCAAGACAAACCATAGTATCCAGGATGCATCTGCACTTGCGATCTATTCTCCGGCAGGCATCGTAGTGCATACCGGCGACTTTAAAGTAGATTATACTCCTGTATTCGGAGATGCCATTGATCTGCAGCGTTTTGCAGAGATTGGAAGAAAGGGAGTACTGGCACTGATGTGTGACAGTACTAATGCAGAGAGAACCGGATTTACCATGTCTGAACGTTCTGTGGGACATGTGTTTGATAATCTTTTCAATGAATATAAGACAAACAGAATCATTATTGCCACTTTTGCATCCAATGTAGACCGCGTACAGCAGATCATTAACACAGCTTATCGTTTCGGACGCAAGGTTGCAGTAGAGGGCCGCAGTATGGTAAATGTTATCACAACTGCAGCAGAGCTTGGATACCTTCGCATTCCGGATCAGACTCTGATTGAGATCGATCAGGTTAAGAATTACCCGGATGAACAGGTAGTGCTGATCACAACAGGAAGCCAGGGTGAATCCATGGCAGCTCTTTCCCGTATGGCTGCAAACATCCATAAGAAAATAGTGATCAAACCGAATGATACTATTATTTTCAGTTCCAATCCGATTCCGGGAAATGAGAAAGCGGTATCCAAGGTTATCAATGAGCTTTCCATGAAGGGTGCGAAGGTTATTTTCCAGGATGTCCATGTTTCCGGACATGCCTGCCAGGAAGAAATCAAGCTGATCTATTCTCTGGTAAAACCGAAATATGCAATCCCTGTTCATGGTGAATACAGACATCTGACTGCACAGAAAAATGTAGTTGAGGAACTTGGAATCCCCAAAGAGAATATCTTTGTCCTTGCATCCGGAAATATTCTGGAGCTTGACAGCCAGAGTGCACAAGTAACAGGCACTGTACACACAGGAGCAATCCTGGTAGACGGACTTGGTGTAGGAGATGTAGGAAATATCGTTCTTCGTGACCGTCAGCATCTTGCAGAAGATGGAATTATGATCGTTGTGGTTACGTTGGAACGCCACAGCAATGTGATTCTTGCAGGACCGGACATTGTTTCCAGAGGCTTCGTATATGTGAGGGAATCTGAGGATCTGATGGATGGTGCAAGAGAAGTGGTAGAGAATGCACTGGATTCCTGTCTGGAACGTAATATTACGGACTGGGGCAAGATCAAGACAGTTGTGAAGGATGCGCTCAGTGAATTTTTATGGAAACGTACCAAGAGAAGTCCTATGATCCTGCCTATTATCATGGAGGCATAAAATGGAACCAAATACAATAGAGGAAAGTATTAAAGGGCTTCTGGAGGCTATAAAGGAGAGCCCTGAATATCTGGAATTTCAGAAGCAGAGTGATATCCTGAAAAAGAAGCCCGAACTGAAGGCACGTGTGGATACATTCAGGGCAGATAATTATAAAGTCCAGAATGAATGTGATTCCGATAATCTGTTTGAAGTTGTAGAGCAGATGGGAAAAGAATCCGCAGAGCTGCGCAGACACCCGGAAGTGAATGCGTATCTGGATGCGGAGCTTGCTTTGTGTAAAATGATGCAGAGAATCTGTATAAAACTGGGAGAAGGTATTGATATAGAGGTCCCGGGAATGTGAGCAGATAAACTGTAAAACAGTTATCCTGCTGTGAGCAGATAACTGAGCGGATGACTTTATCCGCCTGACATACAGAAAGGAAATAGCTTATGAGTGATACCAGAGAACGTGCAGGTGCAGCAGGTGTTGTTGTTGCAGGAACGTTTTTTAAGATCGTACTTTATATATGTGTGATAGTTTTACTTTTCTGGGTAGGAAAGGCTTCTTATCAGTTTGGACATGATGTCTTTAATCAGCAGGCCATGAGTCCCGGAGAAGGACAGGAAGTTACAGTGGTGATCAAGGAAGATACTTCCTTGTACAAGATTGCCAAAACTCTTCAGAAAAAAGGTCTGGTCAAGAGTGCAACGGTATTTTATGTTCAGGAGAGACTGTCCACTTATCATGGAAAGCTTCAGGCCGGAACGTATCTGTTAAGTACAGCATATACACCTAATCGTATCATGGGAATTCTGGCAGGTGATGATGAACAGGAAGGGGTAAGTGATTCGTGATAGTTGACGAGCGGATGCGTACCTATATTAATTCACTGGATATGGGAAATACACCGTTTCTTGAAGAATTGGAGCAGTATGCCATCAGGGAACGGGTGCCGATCATCCGGAGAGAAATGCAGAGCTTTATAAAAATGTTTCTGGCTGTAAGCCGGCCGAAGCGTATTCTGGAGGTGGGGACAGCCATTGGCTTCTCCACACTTCTTATGTGTGAATATGGTCCGGAGGATCTTGAAATCGTAACGATCGAGAATTATGAGAAGAGAATCCCCATCGCAAAAGAGAATTTCAGGAGAGCCGGACGGGAAGCGCAGATTACTCTGCTTGAGGGAGACGCAGGACAGATATTAAAAGAACTGGAAGATTCGTTTGACATGATTTTTATGGATGCTGCAAAGGGACAGTATATCAACTGGCTGCCGGATGTGATGCGTCTTATGAAAAATGGCGGTGTTCTCATCTCTGACAATGTGCTTCAGGAGGGAGATATCATAGAGTCCCATTATCTGGTAGAGCGCAGAAACAGAACCATATATAAGAGAATGCGTGAGTATCTGTATGAACTGAAACATAATCCATCCCTGATAACTTCGATCATTCCCCTGGGAGACGGAGTTACAGTCAGTGTGAAACAGGAGTGAACAATATGAGAAAAATAGAATTGCTGGTTCCGGCTAGCAGTCTTGAGGTGTTGAAGATTGCTGTTATTTTCGGAGCAGATGCAGTATATATCGGTGGAGAAGCCTTTGGACTTCGTGCCAAAGCAAAGAACTTTTCCCATGAAGATATGAAGGAAGGAATCACTTTTGCCCATGAACATGGAGTGAAAGTTTATGTGACTGTAAATATTCTGGCCCATAATTATGATCTGCCGGGTGTGAGGGAATATCTGACAGAACTGAAAGAACTGAAGCCGGATGCACTGATCATTGCAGATCCGGGAATCTATATGTATGCAAAGGAAATATGCCCGGAAATCGAACGCCATATCAGTACACAGGCAAACAATACTAACTATGAGACATATCGTTTCTGGTATAATCTGGGAGCAAAGCGTGTGGTAACAGCCAGAGAGCTTTCGCTTGCGGAGATTAAAGAGATCAGAGAGCATATTCCGGAGGATATGGAGATTGAAACATTCATTCATGGTGCGATGTGCATTTCCTATTCCGGAAGATGTCTGCTCAGTAATTATCTGGCAGGACGTGATGCCAACCAGGGAGCCTGTACCCATCCCTGCCGCTGGAAATATTCAATTGTTGAGGAGAAACGTCCGGGAGAATATATGCCGGTATTTGAAAATGAAAGAGGAACCTATATCTTTAATTCCAAGGATCTCTGCATGATCGAGCATATGGACGATATCATTAACAGCGGAATCGACAGTCTGAAGATAGAAGGCCGTATGAAAACCGCTCTCTATGTCGCAACAGTTGCCAGAACTTACCGCAAGGCAATAGACGACTATATGGAGAGCCCTGAGAAATATCAGGCAAATATGCCATGGTACCAGGAACAGATTTCCAACTGTACCTACAGACAGTTTACAACCGGATTCTTCTATGGAAAACCGGATGAGAATACACAGATTTATGATAATAATACTTATCAGAAGGAATATACGTATCTGGGATTTGCTGAGGCAGTGGATGAACGGGGTTATGCGCAGATCACTCAGAGAAATAAATTCTCTGTAGGTGAGACAATTGAAATTATGAAACCGGACGGACAGAATGTAGCTGTCACTGTGAAGGGAATTTATGATGAGGAAGGTAATTCCATGGAGAGTGCGCCTCATGCACAGCAGAAGCTGTTTATCGACCTGGGAACCGAAATCCAGGTTTATGATCTGTTAAGAAGAGCAGAGTGATTAGTAAACGCAGCCAACAAATTTAACGTTGGCTGCGTTTACTGCATTTGCGGGAAAAGTCCGCGAAGCTTTTGCAGAGCAGTTTTTTCGATTCTGGAGACATAAGAGCGGCTGATACACAGTTTTCGGGCGATTTCCCGCTGAGTCTCTTCCTCCATGCCAAAGAGCCCGTATCTGCAGCAGATCACCTGATATTCTTTATCTGACAGGACTTTTTTCAGAGAGCGTAGAAGATAGTCGGTATTTTCGCGGATATAGCAGTCTTCTACAATATCTACAGGTGCACTCTCGATCACATCTAACAGATTAATCTCATTTCCTTCTTTATCTGTTCCTATGGGTTCATATAGGGACACTTCTTTTGAATGTTTTTTCTTAGCGCGGAAATACATCAGCAGTTCATTTTCTATACATCTGGCAGCATAGGTGGATAACCGGGAAGCCTTCTGGGGATTAAAGGTTGTGACAGCCTTGATCAGTCCGATGGTTCCAATAGAGATCAGATCATCTGTATCCTCACCGGTTCCCTGATATTTTTTGACCACATGTGCTACCAGCCGCAGATTATGCTCGATCAGGATATTCTTTGCCTGAGAATCACCCTCCTGATATTTTTGAAGATAATATTTTTCCTGGGATATGGACAAAGGTTTTTGAAAGGCCTTCAAATCGCTACCTCGAAGGGGATTTCTATATAGTTTATGTCCGGGACAGGGTGTTGGTGCTTTTCCAGAAAATTTTGAGCCTTTTTACAATTATTTTACCTGTTCTGTACAATTGTGTGATGGCAGAGTGTCTTTTCCTCTGCTATGCTTAATAAAGCTGGTGATGAACAAGGATATGATTTTCGATGCTGATGGACAGGCTGCGCAGACCGAATTGAAAGATCAGAGAAAAGGAGCAGTCAGATATATGATAAAAACCTATGTAATAGATACAAATGTACTGATTCAGGCACCGTATGCAATAAAAAGGCTTTGAGCCAAAGGGAGTGAAATATTTGAAATACAAGGAAATAGCAAATAACAAAGAAATTAATGCATATCTGCAGAAAGGAAATGCAAATCTGGGACAGCTGGGTTTTACAGATCATTCAAAGGCACACTGCGTACAGGTTGCACATCAGGCTGGAAAGATACTGAAACGGCTGGGATATTCAGAACATGAAATTGAACTTGCAAAGATTGCCGGCTATATGCATGATATTGGAAATGCCATTAACAGAACCCATCATGCAGAATATGGTGCACTGCTTGCAAATGATTTACTGAAAGAAACAGATATGTCTCTGGAAGACAGGATAACTGTAATAGCAGCCATCGGTAATCATGACGAATCAACAGGAAGCCCTGAGGATGTGGTTTCAGCGGCACTTATTATTGCAGATAAAACAGATGTAAGAAGAAGCCGTGTGCGCCAGAAAGAACAATCCGCTTACGATATCCATGACAGGGTAAATTATGCAGTTACAGACGCCAAGCTGAAAATCGCTGAAGACAAATCTGTCATTGCACTGAACCTACAGATTGATGAAAAAATCTGTTCCATGTATGATTATTTTGAGATTTTCCTTGAGCGTATGATGCTTTGCAGGAAAGCTGCGGAAATACTTGGAACAACTTTTAAACTGACAGTAAATGGCCGAAAGGTTTTGTAGAATTGCTATAATAAAAAGAATAGAGAAATTTATTGGAAGAGATGCTTGAAAAAAAGGTATCTCTTTTTTGGATTGCTATAGTTGATTTTGCAGCGGATATTTCAAATCTGCATTGAGAAATCAGAATGACTACAGTATAATGGAGGAAGAATTTAACCGAATAAACTGCAGAGCAGTTATTCGGTGTAGAACTACGTAGCGAAGCGGATGATTTTATCCGCTTGAATACAATACAACAGGAGAAGCACATGAAAATATATTTAGCCCCCCTTGAGGGAATCACAGGATATACATACAGAAGGGCACTTTACCAGTGCTTTGGAGGTTTTGACAAGTATTTTATTCCTTTTATTCTTCCAAACCAGAAAGGACATCTCAGCACCAGAGAAAAGAAAGACATTATGCCTGAGAATAATGAGGGGATGTATGCTGTTCCCCAGATTTTGACAAAGAATGCAGAGGATTTTATCCAGACAGCGGAAACACTGCAGGAATACGGTTATAATGAAGTGAATCTGAACCTTGGCTGTCCGTCAAAGACTGTTGTGACAAAAGGCAGAGGTGCGGGATTTCTGGACAGACCGGATGAACTGGACAAATTCCTGGATGAGATTTTCCGTAAATGTGATATGAAGATTTCCATCAAGACTCGATTGGGTATGGATGATCCGGAAGAATTTGAAGATCTGCTGACGATTTATAATAAATATCCACTGGAAGAGTTAATTGTTCACGCAAGAGTGCAGAAAGACTATTACAAAAATACGCCACGTCTGGAAACATTTGGGGAGGCGGTGGAGCGGGCCAAGAGCCCGGTTTGCTATAACGGAGATATCGTCACAGCAAAGGACTGTACCAGATTACAGGACATGTTTCCGACCCTGGACTGCATTATGACAGGCAGAGGAACACTGAAGAATCCTGCACTTGCCAGAGAGATCCGTGGCGGTGCACCTGCGTCAAAGGAAGAAATCCGCAGATTTCATGATATGATGTATAATGAATATTGTGAAGACCTGTCCGGAGACAGAAATATCCTGTTCCGTATGAAAGAATTATGGTCTTATCTGGCACCTATGTTTACAAACAATAAAAAATATGCCAAAAAGATTAAGAAGGCTGAGAAATGTGTGGTATATGAAAATGCAGTCAGAGAATTATTTGGCTGTGAACAGTTAATTGGAGAAGTGGAAGATGGGGATATGGAAAAAAATACTGGATTATTATAACAGCTGAAAGATATAGAACTCACAGTATTTCGATAGAAAGTAACTGATTAGTATCTTTAAGGCTGCAATATTTTTTATTAAGAAGGAGAAAAAAGAATCCTATGAAATCTCATGTATTTCAGATGAAATATTTCTTAGCAGGCATCTATATTATCTGTGTTATATTTACCTGCTTTAACGCCAGGTTTTATCATACGCCTCTGGCGAAGATATCTTCAGTAACAGAAAAGGAAACAATGAGCAGAAAAGGAACCAGGGATGCAGAAGAGTATTATTATACTCAGAAAATTACAGCGCGTATATTAAACGGTACCCATAAAGGGGAAGAGATTGCTATTTCTAATGAATATACATCGTCTCAGGTTCAGAATCAGAAATATCACAAAGGAGACACGGTCCTTTTAAGCGGTTCAAGGGAAAATCCAGGGAAATCCATACGTTCCATAAAGCGTGATGGTTATCTGGCATTGCTGGCAGGTGGTCTGTTTTTTCTTCTGATCTGTATTACAGGAAAACAGGGATTCTATACGATCATATCGCTGATATTGAACACAATTATATTCGCGTTTGGATTTCAGGCTTTTATGAAAGGGGAAAATATCTTAAATATCTGCAATGTAATTGCTTTTCTATTTTCGATAACAACTCTGATCTGTCTGAATGGAATCCACAGAAAAACATGGGCTTCTGTTATTTCAACCATATGCGTACTGTTTCTGATCATGGCATTATTTGAATTTTCTATTCAGTTTTTTGGAGATCTGGATTATTCTAATCTGGAATATCTGGGGAGTATGAGTAATTCCGCTGATATATTCTGGACAGATATTATGCTGACAGGACTTGGAGCTATCATGGATGTAGCTGTAACTATTAGTGCTGCAACAGGGGAAATTGTCCGGAAAAATCCAGATGTTTCTCTGAGAAAATTAATACATTCAGGACGGGAAATCGGATATGACATTATGGGAACCATGATAAATGTGCTGCTTTTTGTCCTGGCAAGCGGCATGATTCCTATGTTTATCCTGAAAATGAACAATGAGATCAGATTTATAACGATCATACGATATCATATTCCATATGATATCTGTCGTTTTCTTATTGAAAGTATAGGAATTGTACTGGCAATCCCTGTATCTGTTTTTATTTCTTCTATTATCATGAAACTACCATCTCTGAAAAGGAGCGACAAAAAATGATAATTTTTCTTGCACTGGTGTTGATTATTTTAATGATTCTGATTGGTGGGGAGCGCGGAGCAGTTTCTCTTATGACACTGGCCGGTAATATTGTAATTCTGTTTATTTCGATTCTTCTGATGTCCATTGGTTTCCCGGCTCTGCTTCTGATATTGGCTGCAGGGGCAGGAGTCTGCTATAATTCCCTGTTCTACCAGAATGGAAACAATCCAAAGACACGGGCGGCTTTTCTGGCTACCTTGCTTGTGATGCTGCTTTTATTTATTCCGATTTATCTTATTATATGGAGATCAGGAAGCTACGGACTGAATGAGCTTCAGCTTTCAGAAGATGATTTTATGTATTATTACAGTACGGATATCCATATTAATATGCTTCATGTGGCAGTTTTTGTAACTGTTTTCAGTACTCTTGGAGCGGTTATTGATACTGCTTTATCTGTAACTTCTTCTGTATATGAAGTCTGGACACATAAAAACAGCCTGACAGCGAAAGAACTTACTTCTTCCGGCTATCAGGTTGGAAAAGAAATTACAGGAACAACTGTAAATACGCTGCTTTTTGCTTATCTTGGAGGCTCTATTCTGTTATTTGCCTATGTTCAGACACAGCAATATAACCTGGAAATTATTCTCAATTCCAAATTTCTTTTTCAGGATGTTGCAATCATGCTGTCTGGGGCGATTGCCTGCCTTTTTACAGTACCGGTATCAATCAGATGTGTGATTCGCCAGATTCATCATGCTGCAACTGAAACAGATCACAGCTGATCGGATTTGTTTTCACAGTCTTTGCAGATTCCATGAAGCATATCTCCGCTGCACTGCAGACGGAATCCATGATTCCGGAACAGATGCTCTTTTAATTCATCCATAAAGTTACAGTCAAGATGTACAACCTTGCCGCATCTGATATATTTCAGATGCAGGTGGTCTGTACATTTTTTTTTCTTCTCCTGCGAACTGAAACATTGCTTTGTCAGAATTCAGATCTGGGTATTTAATTACAACGTGTTCCGCGCAAAGCTTATCCAGATAGCGGTAGACAGTTGTTGAGTGCTATTTTGATAAACGCAAACAGTTTGCACTTATATTAAATGGATCAGATCGCCCACTAAAAAGATTTTCAGGCACATCGGGGTGTGCAGAAAGGACTTTATTATGAAAAAAATTATTTACCATAACAGCACTTGCAGCGGCAACAGCTCTCAGCTTTGGAGCACTGAATCTTGCATATGCAGCAGAAACAGAGAATGCTTCTTCTGACAAAAAAACTGAACGTTATGGCCAGCTTTTATCCTATGTATGATTTTGCAGTAAAAGTAGGCGGTGATTGTCTCATGCTTATCTGGCAGCATTTTGGTAAAAAAGAAGTTTACTACATTATATCGGCCGGTCTGGGTGAGGATATTATTGAAAGATCACTTGGTGATATGGATGGTTTTGTAGAACATCTGGAAGAATACAGGATCGCAGGAAAGAATTACCGGACTCATATAAGCTTATGGGATACTCTTGAATGAAACAACGCTATCTTTTTGCGTTCCGACAAAAGTGCCGTTGTGGCAGATTGCAGCAAGATTTGAATCATATTCATCAGTGATTTCAGAATTTTTCATTATTAAATACATATATTTATAATTAAGAGCGTTACAATGCCGGTACCTTGAGAACATTGGAGGCTGCAATTATGAGGGCTTTTGATAGAAAAAAGTCTTTTAATATATCCTGATCAATGATATAATATTCTAAAATGTTGACAAATGGACATTTTTACTTTCTAAAATGTTGACATACAGATATTTTTGCTTTCTAAAATGTTGACAATAAAAGAAAAATAGTAATTAAAAATGTTACAAAGTTGTTCTTGATAAAAATATTGTTTGGTAACAGGAGGTGTTTTATGTTAAAAAGAAAAGTGACGCATTACATAAAAAAATGGGTAGATTCAAAAAACAAAAAATGTCTTGTAATTCAGGGAGCCAGACAAACAGGAAAAACATATATAGTTGAAAGATTTGCAGAAGAGAACTATGAAGAAATTGTTGAAATTAATTTTAAACAGATACCTTCTGCGATGGATATTTTTTCCGGTGATCTAACAGTAGATAATATGGTTATGGCTATGCGGTTTCGTTTTCCTGAAAAGAAGATTATTCCAGGAAAGACTATGATTTTTCTGGATGAGATCCAGGAGTGTCAGGAAGCAATAACTTCTCTTAAGTTTTGGGCATTAGATAATAGATTTGATGTTATTGCATCAGGATCACTTTTAGGAATTGATTATAAACGTGCTTCTTCTTACCCTGTTGGGTATGTTGATTATCTGAAAATGTATGGAATAGATTTTGAGGAGTTTCTTTGGGGAATGGGAATCTCTGAGGATATGATAATGAATCTCTGTGGATATCTTGGTTCAAAAGCTGCTATTCCAGAGGCAATTCATTCTCAGATGATGAAATATTTTAGGCAGTATGTCGCTATAGGGGGTATGCCGGAAGCAGTTCAGAAGTATATAGATACAAAAGACTTCAGGGAGGTTGACCGGATTCAGAGAAGTCTGTTACAGGGATATCAGTATGATATAGCCCATTATGCTACAGCTGAAGAAAAAGTAAAAGCGGAGAAGTGCTACCTTTCTCTTGCGAAACAGTTATTGGATAAAGAGAATCATAAATTTCAATATAAAGAAGTTGAGCATGGAGGCAGGGCACAGAAGTATTTTTCTAGTATCGAGTGGTTACTTCGTGCAGATATGTTGTATTTGTGTAAACTTGTAACAGATATAAGATTTGATCTGGATGATTATGCAAGAGATGATTTTTTCAGAGCTTATACAACGGACTTGTCTCTGTTGATGGCGATGAAAGATTTTTCCTTGAAGCAGCATATTATAGAAAATACCTTAGCAGGAAATTCCAAAGGAGGAATATTTGAATGTGCTGTAGCAGATGCTCTTTATAAGAAGGGATATCAGTTATATTTCTATAAAAATGAGACAACGAAAAAAGAAATTGATGTAATCATTCAAAAAGATGGAAAAGTAGTTCCTATTGAGGTCAAGAGTGGAAATACACGTGCAAATTCACTAAAGTCGATCATGAAAAATAATAAAGATATAAGCTATGGATATAAATTCATAGATGGGAATGTAGGAACCAGCGAAGAGGGAATAATCACATTACCGCTCTATATGATCGCTTTCTTTGATAAAGTATCAGAATAACTGTAGACAAAAACGGAACAGACCCAGACCGAAAAAGCTCTTGCATTGATAGATACTTTTGCAACTGGAGATATCGATACTGCTAAAGAATTGCTTGCAGGAGATTATATTCAGCACAACTTTGCCTACGGTACTGGAAGAATTAAAGTTCAAGTGAATCTTCTGCATTTACCCACATCTGTAAATTTCCATCAAAATATAACAGTTATTAAATGAGTAAATCAGAATATTGTTTTCTTTGACTTGACTATATCGATAGCGAGGAATGCTTCTTGCCATATAGTTTTTGTATATTTTCTGGAAGCTTGTCAGGTAACATGGCATTTATAGCATCTTATCATCTTTCATTGCTGTTTCATAATACCAGCATTTGGATTTTAAAAGGGAGAGAGTTTTTTTGAAGTTCTTGGATTTCAGTTTCAACGGCTGATTTTCGGGCTTCAAATAATTCTTTTCTTTTTTTCATAGCTGGAGTTGCCTTCAGATACCCAGATAAAAAATTGCTTTATATCTTTGATCCCAAGCCCTGATTTCTTCAGGCATTCAATAATACGAAGCACTTCCAATTCATTATCGCTGAAATAATGGATGTTTCCCTTACGTTCCGGATTAGGGAAAAAGCCTACAATGGCCTGCAATGGAAGGATCACAAACGCT
Source organism: Blautia sp. DFI.6.71 (assembly GCF_020593585.1). NCBI lineage: Bacteria > Bacillati > Bacillota > Clostridia > Lachnospirales > Lachnospiraceae > Blautia > Blautia sp. DFI.6.71. Next base: position 4,786 of record NZ_JAJDMJ010000038.1, on the reverse strand, counting down.
AAGGCAGCTAAGGCGACTTATATTTGTATTAGTACATTACATAAAAATATGCATATACACATAAAATAGGAATGAATATTGAAACGTATCTTGTTTTATGATAGAATATCATTACTAAAAAAAGTGCAGATGCACAGAAACGGGGAGAGTGATGATGGAGATTAAAAGAGACGCTTACCTGCAGCAGTTGATTGAGCGAAAAGATAATGGAATGATAAAGGTAATCACCGGCATTCGTAGATGCGGAAAATCCTTTTTGCTGTTTACCATCTTTAAGAGATATTTACTGGAGAATGGCATTGGCTCTGATCATATTATTGAAATTGCATTGGACGGTATAGAGAATGAGGAATTAAGAGATCCCAAGATGTGTTTTAAGTATATCAAGGATGCTGTGAAAGATGATGGGAAGTATTATCTTCTTCTGGATGAAGTACAGTTCATGCCCCGATTTGAGGAAGTTCTGAACAGTTTGCTACGCATGAGCAACATTGATGTGTATGTCACCGGAAGTAATTCCAGGTTCCTGTCCAGTGACATTGTGACCGAGTTCCGTGGCAGAGGTGATGAAATCAGAATCTATCCTCTCTCCTTTGCTGAGTTTTATTCTGTCTATGACGGTGATTATGATGATGCCTGGGATGACTACATGATCTACGGAGGATTGCCGCAGGTTGTTGGTTTCCAGAGTGAACGACAGAAAGCAGACTATCTGAAGAACATTTTTGCTAATGTTTATCTGAAGGATGTTATAGAAAGAAATAAAATTCAAAATGTGGATGAAATTGGTATTCTGGTTGATGTGCTTGCATCTGCAATCGGCGCACCGACCAACCCTTCAAAGATTGCGAATACCTTTGCCAGTCAGCGTCAGATGACTTATACCAATAAAACTATCTCAAACCATATTGACTATTTGGCAGATGCGTTTTTGATTTCCAAGGCAAGCCGTTACGACATTAAGGGACGAAAATATATCGGTGCAAATCTGAAATACTATTTCACTGATCTGGGACTGAGAAATGCTCGCTTGAATTTTAGACAGCAGGAGCCTACTCATATCATGGAGAACATTGTTTATAACGAGCTGCTGATCCGTGGCTACAATGTTGACGTGGGCGTTGTGCAGATCTTTGATAAAGATAAAGAGGGTAAGCGTATCCGTAAGCAGTTGGAAGTTGACTTTGTGGTTAACCAAGGTAATCAGAGGTACTATATTCAGGTTGCATATGACATGACTTCGGAAGAAAAGCAGACTCAGGAGTTCAACTCTTTGCGTAATATTCCAGACTCTTTCAAAAAGATGGTCATTGTAAATGGCAGCAAGAAACCTTGGAGAAATGACGAGGGATTTGTCATCATGGGAATGAAGTATTTCCTTTTGAATGCAGATAGTTTAGAGTTCTGACATTGGTTATAGATAAGAAAAGAATCTTTAAAATGCTGAAAAATTGAGAGTTGGAGTAAAGCTTATGGAAAACAAACTTCAAGTTTTATTGATTAGGAAATTGAGGAGTTATGCATTTTGTAAAGAGGGTCTGTAAATGAAAACGTGTTGTTTAGTATGGGAAATTCCTGTAATAGAGGGAGAACATTATAATCCAATTATAAATGTCATTTATATGCAAAAAGCAAAGAAATTTTTGAATCAACTAAATCGATATTTTCAGGATGAGAATATGGATTGGAAATGTGTTTTGGACCGTTCAGCATGTACTTATAATGAGATTTTTTTCAGTGAAAATCAAGCAGTTATTTTTGCTCCGGAAGCCAAAACAAGACAATGGTTATATAAAAAAGAAATTCAGGCTGTAAGTATTCCAAAATATTATTTGGATTTTGCAGAATATAATGAAGGAAAGTTGGATAAAATAGCAATTTTCTTTATGAACTTAAAAAATAATGTATAATAGATTTCCTTGTTATGGAGTAATGATATGTTTTAGAGGCAGAAAAAATCACAGGGAAAAGAAACTGAAGTAAAAAGCCGATGTGAGACTTTGGGAATCCTGCATCGGCTTTACTGATCTTACAGAGGTTTTGAAAATTTGATTTTTACTGGTTTATCAGGACTTGTCCTTCAAGATATCGGTCAGGAAACAGGATGTTACCTTTTGTAGATAAAACGATTTTGGTCAGATTGAGAACTCTTTGTTTTTCTGATATAATTGAGAAAAACATATGGAAAGAACGAGAGCGTTGGAATGGAAACAGGATAAGAAATATCTTGACTATATCGATAGCGAGAAATGCTTCTTGTCCGAAAGGCAAGAAGGTGAGGAGAAAGCAATAATGAAAAATCTTAGATTAAAAAAAGTATCTATAAAAGATCTTGACCAGATCAGGGCACTGTACTGGAGACTTTTGGACAGCTCTCCGAAATATGGTCAGATTCTGCAGTGGAAAAAGAATATATATCCAAATGATGACGATTGGAATTCTTATATTGTAAAAGGTGAAATGTACTTGATTTTGAAGGATACGGATGTGATTGGTGCAGTAGCGGTGACGAATGCGCAGTCAAAAGAATATAGAAAGATTCACTGGAAAGTTAAGGCTGATGATCAGGATGCAGCGGTGGTTCATCTGTTGATGATTTTACCTGAATATCAGGGAGATGGAGCGGCAACAGTAGCACTTGATGAAATCATCAAGCTGGCTGCAGACAAAAAGAAAAAGGCAGTGCGGCTGGACGCGATTGGAACTAATGTGCCAGCACAGAAATTGTATGAAAAATACGGCTTTGTTAATTGCGGAACAGCACAGGAGTACTATGAAAGTACCGGAGAAACAGAATTCGTATTTTACGAATATGTACTGGTGGAGTAGCAGTTACATATGAAATGAAAAGTATTTACTAATCGGAAATTGTCGAACTGACACATTAGAAAGGATTATATATGAGTGAGTTGATTAAGGCTGATAATGAATATAAGAAGCTGATAATCCTACATTGGGACTTTTGATTTGTAAAGATATGGATAAAGTAGAAACCCAGTATGCATTAGAATCTACTAGCCAGCCACTCGGTATTTCCGGTTATGAATTATCAAAACTTATACCAGAAGAGTTCAGAGGTAGTATGCCTACCATTGAAGAAATTGAAGTTGAATTAAATGAATAACTTCCAGACAAACATTTTTCAACAGAGTATTGTATAATTTGGATGAAGTAATTTTTATGAGGTGATTTTATGTGTGAAAATGAAAAAAAGAAATATCATTCCATTGAGATGACCACAGGATCTCTCTGGAAAAATATACTTCTCTTCAGCCTTCCTCTTATGGGATCACAGGTACTGGAGGTTCTTTTTAACTTAAGCGATGTTGCCGTTGTTGGACGGTTTGCAGATTATATGGCACTAGGTGCCGTCGGCTCCACAACTTTGCTGGTTACTCTGTTTACCGGAATCCTTATCGGAATGGGTGCCGGTGTCAATGTCCGCGTAGCTCACGAACTGGGTGCCGGTAATAAAAAAGGCACAGAAGAAACAATCCATACTTCTCTTCTTTTGTGCGCAATCACAGGCCTGCTCGTCTGCGCCATCTGTCTTCTGTTTTCCGGGCGGATGCTGTCCATGATGAACACGAAGCCGGAACTTATTGATCAGGCTATTTTATATATGAAGATCTATTCCCTGGGAATGCCTGCAATGGCCATATACAATTTCGGAAACGGCGTATTAAGTGCCATAGGCGATACGAAACGACCATTGATCTACCTTTCCATCGCAGGTGTGGTCAACGTTCTTCTGAATCTGTTTTTTGTTATTGTCTGTCATATGGCAGCCGCAGGCGTTGCAACAGCCAGCGCAATTTCTCTGTATATCTCTGCTTCTCTGGTGATGATCCATCTCCTCAGAAGAACCGATGATTGCAAAGTATCTCTGCGTAAGATCTGCCTGCACCCCAAGGCCTGCAAAGCAGTTCTCATGCTTGGTATCCCTACAGGTCTTCAGAACGGAATCTTTGCTATTGCAAACCTGTTTGTGCAGACTGGTGTCAACTCTTTTGATGCAGTGATGGTTTCCGGAAATGCAGCTGCCGCAAATGCTGACTCCCTGATCTATAATGTCATGTTTTCTTTTTATACTGCATGTGCAAGCTTTATCGGTCAGAACTGGGGTGCCGGTAATAAAAAACGAATGCTGAAATCTTATAGAGTCAGCCTTACATATGCCTTCATTTTCGGTGCAATCCTGGGTGGACTACTCCTTGTGTTTGGCCCACAGTTTCTTTCTCTGTTCGCTACGGAACCAACAGTTATTGATGCTGGTATGCAGAGGATTCGTATTATGGCATTCAGCTATGCATTCAGCTGTTTTATGGACGGCAGTATCGCCGCATCCCGAGGTATCGGAAAAAGTATTCCGCCTACCATTATCGTTATCCTGGGCTCCTGCGTATTTCGTATTGTCTGGATTTATACAGTATTTGCACATTTCCAGACGATTTCATCACTGTATCTTTTGTATATCTTCTCATGGGGAATTACAGGACTTGCAGAAACTCTGTTTTTTGTTGTAAGTTTTAACATAATATATAGCAAGAATTCTCCTTCCTCTATAGAAGGCCACTGAAAAAGTCCTTTTTTCGTATAAATCAACACAAAATAAAGTACATCAGTCAATATTAAGGCACTATATATAGTATGCAAAAACAGTTTTTCAGTGGCGTCCTATAGGTGGGAGATGAATTGCAAAAAAACAGAAAAGAACACTTGTTCTGCAACGCGATTCATGGTATAATAGAATCAGTCGATAAGGTAAAAGATCAAAAAAGGACTG